>JAJYJA010000210.1 GCA_021789795.1 Deltaproteobacteria bacterium
TACCATCTGTATGGCCTCACTCGCCAAACACACCCCGCGCCTTGTATATCGGCCCTTTTGCTTAGCCATCGGCTACCTTTTTGCGAGATCATCAATTTTGGTCGAGCGGCTCCTTGATGCTGATGGCGCCGCGCAGGTCGCCCAACTGGTAGTCGGTGGCCAGGTCGTGGGGATAGCGCTCGCTTAGCACCTTGCGCACCTCGGGCGCGATCTGGGACTCGGGGCCGTGGCAGGCGAGACAGGGGGGCTTCATCGCTATCGCCTTCAGGTAGCGGAAAAATTTCCCCGCCGGCTCGTTCACCACCTCGGAGAAGCTCATCTTGTCGATGTCCTCGCCCTGCGAGGCGCGTTCCGCAAAGTCCATGAGGGCCTTCTGCTCCCAGGCGTCAGGTAAGCCGAGCAGGGGATCGCGCACCTTGGTGCCGATCCTGGTGACCTTCCAGCCCGTCTGCCGGGAGATCTGCCCGGCGACCCTAGGGGCCAAGTCGCTGCATACCGATACCGCCCCGGCGGGGCCGCTCTTGGCCAGCTCCTTTTGCAAGTCGGCGCCCATCTCCCGCATGAAATCCAGGGCCGTCTTTTGGGCCGCCTCCCGGCGGGCCGCCAGGGGCTCTTCGCCCCGGCCCTGGCTGGCCATAAGTAGGGCCGCACAGACCGGAAACGCGATTAAAGCCAGTTTTTTGTTCATCACCCTTGCCTCCTCGGTTAAAGTTTGACGTTAGTGGGCGCAACTGCCACCGTGCCCGGCGCAGGTATGTCCGGCGGGGAACTCGGCCAGGGCCCCGGAACGGAAGAGCCTTAAGTTGTCCTTGACGCTCTCGGCTTGGGCCCGGTACACCCTGACCCCCAGGCCCTGCAACTTCGCCAGGGCCCCGCCGCCGATGCCGCCGGTCACCACCGCGTCCACCCGCTGCCCGGACAGGGCGGCTATGGGGTTGCACTGGCCGTGCTCGTGATTCATGTCGCCGTTGTTGATGGCACTCACCTCCGCCGTCTCGACATCGACCACCACAAAGGCCGGGGCCGAGCCGAAATGGCCATAGACATCGCTCTCCATTGCCAACACCTCTTTAACCGGGAAACACACCCTCATTTTCTTCCTCCTTCTTGTCGTTGGTTTTCTCAAAGACGAGGGCCTTGCGTTCCGCCAGGGCCTCGGCCGTTTTTTTTCTGGCGCTGGCCAGCAACCGCTGCACCGTGCCCCTGGATACGCCCATCCTCGCCCCGGCCTCCTCCTGGGTCAAGCCGTCCAGGTCGCAGAGCTTTAACGACTCCAGCTCGTCGTCGAAAAGGGTGATCTTGACGAGCGCGGTCATCGGCAGTCCGGTGGGCTTAAAGGCCCAGCCCGCCAGCCGACACCCGCAGACCCTGGGTTTTCTGCCTCTCGGTGACAAATCAGTTTCTCCATGTTTTGTGCATATGAACAAAATAAACGGGTCTAGCCGAGTTGTCAACGCCTTTTTCCGCAAGGGCGCCGGGGCCGAACCGATCAAAAGCAGGTTGACAGCCAGCCTAGTTTTTGAAAAGATCACCCAAGACACCCTTACCGTTCCAGAAGCCCCCTCACAACAAGGGAGAGCGCCGCATGCAAACAAAACTTACCTTAAACGCCAAGCTGATCTGGGTCTTCGGCATCTTCCTGCTGCTCGGGGTCGTCAACGCCGGGGTCATCTACTGGGTGGTCTCCGACCAGCAGGCCAACAGCCGGGCGATCAACCTGGCGGGCCGGCAGCGGATGCTGAGCCAGAAGATGAGCAAGGAGGTGTTCATCGCCCAGAACAGTGCCGACGAGACCGAATTCAACAAGCGGGCCGCCGAGATCGCGGCCACCGCCGCCCTGTTTGACTCCACCCTGCAAGGCCTGCTGCACGGCGACCACCAGTTGCAGTTGCGGGCGGTGGGCGAGGGGGCGACCCGGCGGAAGCTGCTTGAGGTCGAGGGCCTGTGGCGGGAATTTGCCCGCCAGATCAAGCTGTTTACGGACAGCCCTAAAGACTCACCGGCCCGGGCCGGGGCCCTTAAGGCCATCCGTTCCCAGAATCTGTCGCTCTTGCAGAGCATGGATCAGGCGGTGTCGATGCTGGAGAAGGAAAACGACATCGGCAGTGTCATCGTCATCCAGGGCGTTTTGCTGCTGGTGCTCCTGGCCGCCACCGTCGGCACGGTGCTCTTCACCCGGCGCAAGGTCATCGGCCCGCTCAAGCAGTTCGCCGAGGTGTTGGGCGAGAGCGCGGCCAGCATCGAGGGCCTGGCCAGCACGGTGTCGGCGGCGGCCAGCAGTATCGCCGATCAGTCCTCCAGTCAGGCGGCGGCCGCCGAGGAGTCATCGGCCTCGCTGGAGGAGATCACCAGCATGACCCGGCAGAACGCCGAGCACACCGGCCTGGCCAACTCCGAGATGCAGCACACCAAGGAGATCGCCGAGCGGGCCAACACCTTCATGCAGGAGATGACCCAGGCGATGACCGAGATCCTGGCCGCCAGCCGGGAGACCCAGAAGATCGTCAAGACCATTGACGAGATCGCCTTTCAGACCAACCTGCTGTCCTTGAACGCCGCCGTCGAGGCCGCCCGGGCCGGCGAGGCGGGGGCCGGGTTCGCGGTGGTGGCGGACGAGGTCAGGAATCTGGCCCTGCGTTCCGCCGATTCGGCCAAGAACACCGCGGAACTGATCGCAAATATCGTCACCAGCATCGAGAATGGCTCGTCGCTGGTGGAACGGGTCACGGCCACCTTCCAGGAGGTGGCCGCCGGGGCGGGCAAGGTGGCGGTGCTGATCAGCGAGATCACCAAGGCCAACAACGAGCAATCCCTGGGGGTTACCCAGATCTCCACCGGCATCCACGAGATCGACAGGGTCACCCAGGAGAGCGCCGCCGTCTCCGAGGAGGCCGCCTCGTCGGCGGCGGACATGCACCACGAGGCCCGGCAGTTGAATGCCATCGTCGATCAGCTCTACCTGGTGGTGGAGGCCAGGGAACGAACCCGGCCCGCGGCCGCCGGCCCGGCCTTGCCGATGGCGGCGACGGCCTAAGGCACGGACATGGAGCTGCCCTCACCTCGTAAGCCGCGCCTGGGCCAGGCATTTTTGTTGCTCGCCGCCCTCACCCTCCTGCTCTTCGTTATCCGGGCCGGCGGCCCCTCCGACCTGCTGGACAGCGACCAGGAGCGGCCGGCGGCCTACGTGCTGGACGCGGTGGTCAACGGCCACTGGTGGTGCCAGAGCGATTGGACCGGGGATGTCATGTCCAAGCCGCCGTTGTTCGCCTGGATCGGGGCGGCGGCTACCGTGGCGGCGGGCCAGGCCAGTCTCTGGACGCTCTACGCCCCCTGCCTGGCCGCCATGCTGCTGACCGTGGGGCTGCTGCTCTACTTCGGCGGCCGCCGCTTCGGCCCGGCGGCGGGCTTCTTGGCCGGGCTGGTGTACCTGCTCTCGCCCTCGGGGGTGAAACACATCGCCCTGGCCCGCACCGACGCCCTGTTCGCCGCCACCATCACCCTGACCGGGCTCATGGGCTTCCTGGCCTGGCAACGCCGACGGAGTTGGGTCTGGTTCTGGCTCGCCGCCGCCTTGGCCACCCTCACCAAGGGCCCGCTGGGTCTGCTGCTGGGCTCGCTGGGATTCTTGGCCTGGCTCTGGAACCGGGTTTCGCCCCCCGGCCCGGACAGGGAGGAAGCGCCCCAGCCCCCGCCTCCCGGCGGGCACGTTCTGGGCATCGCCCTGTTCCTCATGATCACCGGCGGCTGGTTCTGGCTGGCCTACCGCCAAGCGGGACAGGCCTTTATCGACAAGGTCATCCTGCGGGAGCTGGTGGGG
>JAJYJA010000028.1 GCA_021789795.1 Deltaproteobacteria bacterium
GTCGGCAGGCCAACCAGCCCGGCCAGGGCCGGAGGCAGTGGCTGCTCGCCGATGGCCTGGGCCACCGCGGCCCCGAACTTGCCGGGATGGGCGGTGGCCAGGCAGACCAGGGGCCGGCCCGGATCGCGCAGGGCCAGGCCGGCCCGCACCCCCACCGCGGTGTGGGGATCGAGCACGTAGCCGGTGGCGTTGAAAAAGTCCCGGATGGTGGCGATCACCTCCGGCTCCGCCACCCGGTAGCCGGCGAAATCCCGCTGAATCCGGGAGAGTGCCTGGCCGTCGAAGGCCAGTGACCCGTCCGCCGCCATCTTCTCCATGTCGGCTGCGGTGCGGGCCGCGTCCTCGCCATTTAGGTAGTACAGGTAGCGCTCGAAGTTGGAGGCCAGCTGGATGTCCATCGACGGGCTCAAGGTGGGGGTCACCTGGGCGGTCGAATAGTCGCCGCGGGTGACGAAGCGGGCCAGGATATCGTTGTCGTTGGTGGCCAGGATCAGGCGCCCGATCCGCCCCTCACCCAGCATCCGCCGGGCCACGAAGCCGGCGAAGATGTCGCCGAAGTTCCCGGTCGGCACCGAGAAATCCACCCCTTCCCCACCCTCGTATTCCGTCACCCTAAAGTAGCTGTAAAGGTAATAGACCACCTGGGCCAGGATACGGGCCCAGTTGATGGAGTTCACCGCCCCCAGCCGGTGGCGCTCCTTGAAGGCCAGGTCGTTCATGATCGCCTTGACGATGGCCTGACCGTCGTCGAAGGTGCCGGTGATGGCCAGGTTGAAGACGTTGTCGTCCACCACCGAGGTCATCTGCAACTCCTGGATGGGGCTGACCCGCTGGTGGGGGTGGAGGATGAAGATGTTGATCCGCCCCTTGCCCCGCACCCCGTGGATGGCGGCACTGCCGGTGTCGCCCGAGGTGGCGCCCAGGATGTTCATCCGCTCGCCGCGCTCGGCGAGCAGGTACTCGAAGAGGTTGCCCAGAAACTGCAGGGCCACGTCCTTGAAGGCCAGGGTGGGGCCGTGGAACAGCTCCAGGATGCAAATCCCGCCCCTCTTCACCAGGGGGGTGACCTGGGGGTGGGAAAAGCTCCGGTAGGAGCGGTCTATGAGCTTTTTCAGCTCGGCGCGGGGGAGATCGTCGCTGAAGCGGGAGATGACCTCAAGGGCCAACTCGGGATAGGACAACTCCCGCCAGGCGGCCAGGGTGCCGTCGTCGATTGCGGGGATGGCCTCCGGCAAAAGCAGGCCGCCATCGCTGGCCAGGCCCATCATCACCGCCTCCTTGAAGCCGATGGGGGCGATTTGGCCACGGGTGCTTATATAGCGCATGGTTGGTTGACTCGTATAGGGTTATAGCGGAATACAGCCTGGAAGAGGCGGGCTCAAGCCGCCCCGGTCAGCAGACAGACGCCCTCCATCGCCTCCGGCGCCGTCAGCCCCATGAGGCTGAGGACGGTGGGGGCGATGTCCTTCAAGGCCCCGCCGGCCCGCAAGACCCGGCCCCGGTGACGGTCGTCGATGAGCAGAAACGGCACCGGGTTCAAGGTGTGGGCGGTGTGGGGGCCGTGGGTCGCCTCGTCGTACATGACCTCGGCGTTGCCGTGGTCGGCGCAGATCAGCACCACCCCGCCCAGTTCCTGGAAGCGGGGCACAATCCGGCCCAGGCACTGATCCACGGTCTCGCAGGCGGTGATCGCCGCCGCCAGCTTGCCGGAGTGCCCCACCATGTCGGCGTTGGCGAAGTTCAGCACCACCAGGTGATAGTCCTTCTCCGCCAGGCGGCGCAGGAGCTCCTCGGTCACCTGGGGGGCGCTCATCTGGGGCTTCAGGTCGTAGGTGGCCACCTCCCGGGGCGAGTCGATCAAGGCCCGGTCTTCCAGGGGATAGGGCGTCTCCCGGCCGCCGTTGAAGAAGTAGGTGACGTGGGCGTACTTCTCGGTCTCGGCGATGCGCAGTTGGTTCAACCCCCGGGCGCTCACCTCCTCGCCCAGGATGCGGGTCAGGGTCTGGGGCGGGAAGAGCGCCGGCAGTTCCATGTCCTTCTCGTAGCGGGTGCAGGTGACGAAACTGGCCAGCCGGGGACGGACGCCGGTCGCAAAAGCGGTGAACTTAAGGTCGGTGAAGGCGTGGGTGAGCTGGCGGGCCCGATCGGCCCGGAAGTTGAAGAAGATGACGCTGTCCCCGTCCCTGACCCTGGCAATGGGCGCCCCATCCTCGTCCAGCATGACCAGGGGGGCGATAAACTCGTCGCTCTCGCCCCGCCCGTAGGCCTGAGCGATGGCGGCCGCCGGGTCGCGGGCGGTGACCCCCTCCCCTTCGACCAAGGCGCCCCAAGCCCGCGCCACCCGCTCCCAGCGGTGGTCACGATCCATGGCGTAGTAGCGGCCGGTAACGGTGGCCACCCGGCCCACCCCGATCCTGGCCAGCTCCCCTTGCAGGGCCGCCATATAACCCTGGCCGCTCTGGGGAGGGGTGTCCCGGCCATCCATGAAGGCGTGGATGGCGATCCGGCCCAAACCCCGTTCCGCCGCAATCCTCACCAGGGCGTAAAGGTGATTTATGTGGCTGTGCACCCCGCCGTCGGAGACCAGGCCCAGGAGATGCAGGGTGGCGCCCCGCTCCCGGGTCTGGTCGATCACCTGGGTCAGGGTCTCGTTACGGGCCAGCTCGCCGGTGGCGATGGCCCGGTTGATGCGGGTGTAATCCTGATAGACCACCCGCCCGGCCCCGATGTTAAGATGCCCGACCTCGGAGTTGCCCATCTGGCCCTCCGGCAGGCCCACCGCCCCGTCGTGGGCCAGGAGGGTGGTGGTGGGATACTGGCCGGCCCAGGCGTCCAGGTTGGGGGTCTTGGCCATGAACACGGCGTTGGTGGCGACGGGCGCGCCCACCCCCCAACCGTCCATGATGATCAGCATTACCGGGGTGATGGCCTCAGTCACTTGACCACCTCCCGTTTTTCCTCGCCCAGCAGCCGGGCCACGTCCAGCCTGGGGGCGTCGTGCCACAGGCCCTCCAGGTCGTAGAGCCCGCGATCCTCGTGGTAAAAGATGTGCACCACGATGTCGTCGAAGTCGAGCAACACCCAGCGGCCCTCCTCCAGGCCCTCGGCCTTCAGGCTGGAGAGCCGCTTGCGGCTCAACTGCTGATCCAGGGCCGCGGCCAGGCCCTGGACGTGCCGGGTGGAGCGCCCCTCCATGATCAGGAAGTAATCGGTAAAGCCCGAAAGCCTCCGCACGTCCAGTAGCGCCAGGTTCTCCGCCTTCTTGTCCACGGCGGCGGCGCAGAGCATGGCCGCCACCTCCAGGGGGTCGGCGCCGGACAAGGCCTTTTTATTACGTTTCTCCATCCTAGTTTTCCGTTTCCTCTAAAATGCCGTTCGCCGGCGACCCCAGGGGCGCCGAGACGATTTGCTCTCGCCGCCGCCTACCGGAGATGATTGGCGCTATATACCCGATCAGACCATGACTTGCCAAGCCCTATGCGTACTCCCGCCGCCCCCAGGGCGCGAGGAGAAAAAAGCCGGCCAGCCAGCATCTAAGTTTGACATCCTTGCCCGACGCGGTATAATCACCTGCCATTTTTGGATAAAAACGCCGTCTCGCCGGGCGGTTCCCACCCGGGGCACCAGGCCGAACCGGCAGCCATCTTCTCCCAAGGAAAAACCAATGAAAAATTCCCTGCGCTGGAAAATCATCTTCCTCTGCTTTGTCACCATCTTTTCGGCGGTCAGCATCGTGCCCTCCCTAAACAGTAACGTCCCCAACTGGTGGAAGAAGTACCTGGCCCCCAGTGGGCTCAAACTCGGCCTCGACCTCCAGGGCGGCATGCACCTGGTACTCAAGGTGGACCTGCAAAAGGCGATCGAAAACTCGCTTAACTTCGCGGCCCAGGACTTAAAAGACGCCTTAAGCGAGAAAAAGATCACCGTGGTGCAGACCAAATCGCCAAAGGTCGGCCAGGTGATCTTCACCCTGCCCAACAAGAGCGCCCTGGCCACCGTCAAGGAGCTGATCAAGGCCGACAGCTTCTCCAACTTAAATATCGACATCCGCGAGGAGGCGGGCTCCTTCCCCCAGCTCCTCCTCTCCCTCAAGCAGGAACGCGTCGATTTCATCAAGAAAAACGCGGTCAGCCAGTCACTGGAGATCATCAGGAACCGCATCGACCAATTCGGGGTCTCCGAGCCGGTGATCATCCGCCAGGGCGAGGACGAGATCGTGGTGCAGCTGCCGGGGGTGAAAGACGCCTCCCGGGCCCTCTCCCTCATCGGCCAGACCGCCCAGTTGCAGTTCAAGATGGTGGTGGACAACAACGGCGGCCTGGACCTGAACAAGCTGATCGACCAGGCCATCTCCTCCGGCAAGTGGCAGCGGGGCCAGAGCGTGAAACTGCTTAACGCCGCCCTCAGCCGCGAGCTGCCGCCCGACACCCAGATCTACTTCGAGACCAACGTCAACCCCCAGACCAAGGCCAAGGTCGAGACCCCGCTCCTGATCCACAACCAGGTGATGATGAGCGGCGACATGGTGGCCGACGCCCAGGTGCGGGTGGGCGGCACCTTCAACGAGCCCTACGTCACCCTGGAACTGACCGGCCACGGCGGCAAGGTCTTTGGCCAGATCACCGAGAAAAACGTCAACAAGCGCTTCGCCATCATCCTGGACGGGGTGGTCAAGTCGGCGCCGGTGATCCGGGAGAAGATCCTGGGCGGCTCGGCCCAGATCTCCGGCAACTTCACCTACGAGGAGGCCACTGACCTGGCCATCGTCCTGCGGATCGGCGCCCTGCCGGCCCCGGTGGAAATCGTCCAGAACCTCACCGTGGGCGCCTCCATGGGCCGCGACTCGATCGAGAAGGGCATCGCCTCCGGCCTCCTGGGCACCGCCCTGGTCATCGTCTTCATGCTCATCTACTACCGGGGCTCGGGGGCCATCGCCTGTCTGGCCATGGCCTTAAACGTGCTCCTGATCTTCGCCGGCCTGGCCTTTATGAGCGCCACCCTGACCATGCCCGGCATCGCCGGCATCATCCTGGCCATCGGCATGGCGGTGGACTCGAACGTGCTGATCTTCGAGCGGATGCGGGAAGAGTTCGCCATCGGCAAGTCGGCCCGTTCCGGGATCGAGGCCGGCTACGACAAGGCCTTCTGGACCATCGTCGATTCCCACGTCACCACCCTGGTCACCGCCGTGGCCCTGTTCATGTTCGGCACCGGCCCGATCAAGGGCTTTGCGGTCACCCTGTGCTTCGGCGTCACCTTCAACCTGTTCTCCACCCTCTTCGGCTCCAAGCTGTTCTACGACTTTATGACCAGCCGGCGCAAGCTGAAGCCCATGCACTTTCTCCACTTCATCAACAAGCCCAACCTGGACTACATGCGGCTCAGGGGCCTGGCCTTCACCTTCTCCATCGTCCTGGCCCTGGTCGGGGTCTTCGCCTTTATCCAGATCCTGCGCGGCCACGCCAATCTCGGCATCGACTTTGCCGGCGGCTCCATGATCCAGTACCAGGCAGAAAAGGACTTCACCCTGGACGCGGCCCGCGCCGCCTTGAAGAAACACGGCCTGGGGGACGTGGAGTTGCAACGGGTGACCAGCGCCAACCAGTTGATCGTCAAGCTCAAGAAGTCCACCGCCAAGGTGGAGAACATGACCGAGAAGATCACCAACGACTTGAACACCGAGTTGCCGGAGGTGAAGTTCAAGGTGGAGAGCACCTTCGAGATCGGCTCCTCGATAAGCGACGCCCTGCGTAACAAGGCGGTGCAGGCCATCCTCATCTCCATGCTGGGGGTCATGGTCTATTTGGGCTTCCGCTTCAACCTGCGCTTCGGGGTGGCGGCGGCGGTGGCTACCTTCCACGACATCATCATCGTCCTCGGCCTCTGCTACCTGTTCAACATCGAGCTGACGCTGCTCATCGTCACCGCCCTCCTCACCCTGGCCGGCTACTCCCTGAACGATACGGTCATCGTCTTCGACCGCATCCGGGAGAACATCCACCGCCACGGCCAGACCAAGAAGCTGCCCGAGATCATCAACGAGAGCGTGAACGAGGTGCTCTCCCGGACCCTGGTCGTCTCCCTGACCACCTTCCTGACCGTCACCGCCCTCTTCTTCCTGGGCGGGGTGGTGGTGCACGACTTCTCCTTCGTCCTCATCCTGGGCTTCATCATCGGCACCTACTCCTCGGTGTTCGTGGCCAGCCCCCTGCTCTGCGTCTGGAACAAGGAGGAATCGACCCGCGTATGACCCGGCTTCCCCACCAGGCCGAGCCCCTGGAGGCGGAGACCAGATTCAACTTCCGCTGCCATCCGGGGGTCGCCTGCTTCACCGAGTGCTGCCGGGAGTTGGAGCTGGCCTTGGGCCCCTACGACGCCCTGCGCCTGCGCCAGAACCTGGGCCTAAGCGCCCAGGAGTTCATGGAGCGGCACGCCGTAGTCGAGTTCAGCCCCGACGACCCCTACCCCCAGGTCTATCTAGCCATGCTCGACGATGGCCGGGCCAGTTGCCCCTTTGTCGGGCCGGAAGGCTGCCGGGTCTATCCCGACCGACCCGCCGCCTGCCGCGCCTACCCCCTGGGCCGGGGCGTATCCCTGCGACCGGACGGCCAGCGGCGGGAACACCTGGTGCTGGTCAGGGAAGACCACTGCCGGGGATTCGCCGAACCGCAACCCCAGACCGCCCAGGACTGGCAACAAGAGCAAGGGCTTGCCGAGTACAACGCCGCCAGCGACCGCCTCCTCGCCCTACTGACCGGGACGGATGGCCGTCTGCGGCGGCTGAGCGAGGCAGAGGGAGAACTCTACCTCGACCACCTCTACCGCCTGACCCCGGAGGTCGGGCTTGAGGCGGCCCTCGACCGGCTTGACCAACGATGGCGGACGCCCCGCTGACCACCATCGGCCAGCCGGAAGGCCAGAAGTCGGCCCCCTACCCCAGGCTGGTCGCCTTCGCCTCCGCCCTGCGCCGTCAGGGTCTGTTTCTGCTCCTCACCTTTCTGGGGGCCACGGTCGGGGCCTATCTGCTCTCGCCCAAGCTCTTCGCCCTGCTCCAGGGGCACCTGCACCAGAAGCTGGTCTTCTACACCGTGGCCGAACCCTTTGTCGCCCATGTCAAGCTGGCGGTGGGCGCCGCCCTGCTCGCCACCCTGCCGCTGCTCGCCAGCGGCCTGTGGCGGGCCCTGGCCGTGCCCTTCAAGCTCAGCCGGGCCAGTCAGGTGCTCTTCACCATCTGCACCTGCCTCTTGTTCTACGGCGGGGCGCTGTTCTGCTACCTCCTCCCCCTGTCCTACGGCATCGACTTCCTGCTCAGCTTCGGCTCGGCAGAGTTGCGGCCCCTGATCTCCATCGACCAGTTCGTGACCTTCGTGGGGGTGTTCGTGTTGAGCTTCGGGCTGATCTTCGAGTTGCCGGTGTTCATGGTCTTCACCGCCAAGGTCGGCCTCTTGCCCCGGGCCCTTTTCGAGCGTAGCCGGCGTTATGCCATCCTGCTCATCAGCATCGTGGCCGCCCTCCTCACCCCGACCCCGGATATCTTCAACATGATGCTGATGGGCCTGCCGCTTTACGGGCTCTACGAGGTAGGCATCGTGATCCTGAGGATCATGGATGTTCGCTAGACCTGCAAACCGGAATTTCATTTAGGCAACAGCGGATATAAACCAATGTGGAAATCAAAAGACATATATTACGTCTCGGACAGCACCGGCATCCTGGCCATCAACCTCGGACAGTCGCTAATCTGTCAGTTTCCGGAGATCAGCTTCCATGAGGAAAAATTTCCCTTTATCAAGACAGCCAGCGACGCCGAGAAGACTATCCACTACATCCTGAAGAAATCAACCGGCAGGCGGCCGATAATCTTCAGCACCCTGGTCAGCCCCAAGCTTAGGGCCATCTTCAATCACCCGGAGGTGGAGCTGTTCGATGTCTGCGATGTCTTCCTGGGGAGGCTCGAACAGTGCCTGGAGGCCAAGGCCCTGGGTCTGCCCGGCTACTCGCGGCACGTCGATGACGGCAGCATGACCCGCCGGGTGGAGGCCATCCACTACTGCCTGGGCCACGACGACGGCACCAAGTTCGACGAGTACCACGAGGCGGACGTGATCCTGCTAGGCGTCTCCCGCTCGGGCAAGACCCCGGTCTGCGTCTATCTCGCCACCCACATGGGCTTAAAGGCCGCCAATTACCCGCTCACCTCCCAGAACCTGAACCTCTACACCCTGCCGGAGGAACTGCGCCGCAACCGCAAGAAGACGGTAGGGCTGACCATTGCCCCGGAGATCCTCAGCACCGTCCGGGAAAAACGCTATCCCGGAAGCAACTATGCCAAACGTTCCACCTGCATCCAGGAACTGGAGCAGGCCCAGCAGATCTTTCAGAAATACCACATCCCGGTGGTCAACACCTCGGGCCGCTCCATCGAGGAACTGGCCACCCAGATCTCCCAGGAGATCGGGCTCTACAAGAAACCAAACACCCTGGAGGGGTCGGCGGGCTAATCAGCGGCCAAGGAGAGAAAGCGATGCGAGACGAGGTGCAGGCGGCACTTGACAAGATGCGCACCACCCTGCAACAGGACGGGGGCGACGTGCTGCTGGTCGATGTCAGCCCCGAGGGGGTGGTGCAGGTGCAGTTGACCGGGGCCTGTCAGGGTTGCCCCATGTCCCAGGCGACACTCAAGAACGGGATCGAGAAATTCTTGAAATCCGAGGTGCCGGGGGTCAAGGCGGTGCTGCCGGTCTGAGCCGGCGAGCAGAACTAAACCGTTATCACGAAATAACCTCTTAATTTCTCACAGCAAAAACGGCATCACGAACCGCAATAAGCGCCGGGAAAATCGTCCAGGTTGTTCCGCTCGACGCCTAAACTCACTTGTGGTACTGGCTGCCGGCCAGGATGTTGAAGGCCCGGTACACCTGCTCAAGCAGGATCAGCCGGGCCATCTCGTGGGTGAAGGTCAGGGGCGAGAGCGAGAGTACCAGCCCCGCCGTGGCCCGCACCTCGTTTGACAGCCCCCAGGCCCCGCCGACCACGAAGCTCACCGTCCGCCGGCCCTGGCCCTCCCACTGCCGAAACAGCCCGGCCCACTGCGGGGAGTCAAGGGCCTGGCCGCCTGGGTCCAGGGCCACCAAGAAAGATTTTCCCTCCACCTGGGCGAGCAGGTCGCGGCCCTCGGCCTCGATGCGGGCCGCCTCGCTCATCTTGCCCCGCCGTTCCTTGACCACCCGAATGCGCGGCTGGCAGTAACGGGCAAGACGCTGCTCGAAGTCAGCGATGCCTTGCGCCAGGTACGACTCGGCGGTCTGGCCCAGGAAGAGGAAGTCAACCCGCATGGATGCGCACTCCGGCCCTGGCCCGAGGAAGGCAAGCCGCCGGCTAACAGACGGTAATCAGTTGAAAGGCGCCGAGCTGATCGATGCCGCCCTGGGTCAGCCGCGACCCCTCCACCACCGCCAGGAGGTCGCCCGCCGTCAGGTGCCCGCGCTCCTTGGCCTCGTCGATGGCCCAGAAGACCAGTTGATCGCGACTCAACTGCTGCTTGTTGACGATGGGGATGATGTTCTTGTAGAGACAGGCGTGGCGGGCGGAATGAATGGAGTTGGTGGCCAGGAGGGCGGGGATGTCCCGGTTCCACTTCGACACCTGCTGGTAGAAGTCGTTGCCAAAGTCGATCACCAAAATGGCGGTGGCGGCGCTTAAACCGGCCGCCGCCGACAGGGCGGAGAAGATCTCCTTGCGCCCGACGCCGTGTTTGGAGAGGTCGAGTCCGCGCTCGCCGTGACGCTCCGCCTCGCAGATGATGGCGGCCATGGTGCGCACCACGTTCACCGGATCGACCCCGGTGGCGGTCTCGCCGGAGAGCATCACCGCGTCGGTGCCCTCCTGTACCGCCAGGCTGACATCGGTGACCTCGGCCCGGGTGGGTCTAGCGTTCTGGGTCATGCTCTCCAGCATCTGGGTGGCGGTGATCACCGGGGTGTTGCGCTCCCAGCACTTCCTGATGATCCGGCGCTGGATCCACGGCACCCGGGAGGCGGGCAGCTCCACCCCCAGGTCGCCCCTGGCGATCATGATGGCGTCCGCGGCCTCGATGATGGCGTCGATGTTGTTCACCGCCTCCGGCTTCTCGATCTTGGCCACCACGTTCAGCTTGCGCTTGCCCGACTGCCGGATCAGCTCCTTAAGCTCGCGGATGTCTTCCGCGCTGCGCACGAAGGACAGGGCCACGAAGTCGATGCTGTGCGCGAGCCCCCACTCCAGATCGACCCGGTCCTTGGCGGTCAGGCAGGGCAGGGACAGGGGGGTGCCGGGCAGGTTGATGCCCTTGTGGGACTTGAGCACCCCGCCCACCACCACCCGGCAGACGACCTGACGCTCACCGGGCGTCTCCACCTTCAACTCCAGGAGCCCGTCGTCTAGGAGGATGGGGTCGCCCTCCCGGAGATCGACCAGCACCTCCGGCGAGATGGTGGAAAACCGCTCGCTCGTGCCTTCGATCTCCTCCGCCTGGATGACCACCGTGGCGTCCCGGGTCAGGGTGACGCCGCCGTCCTTCATCATGCCGGTGCGGATCTTGGGGCCGCAGAGGTCCATCAGCACCGCCACCGGCCGCATCCACTCCTCCTCGGCGTGACGGATCATCCGCAGGGCCGCCTCGTGATCATCGTAGGTGCCGTGGGAGAAATTCAGCCGGGCCACGTCCATCCCGGCCATGACCATCTTGTTGATGGTCTCCTGTTCCCTGGAGGCCGGGCCGATGGTGCAAACGATCCGCGACCTCTTGCCCAGGCTGATCTGGTTCTGCTGGCTGGTGGTGGCGCTTAAAATCTCCGCCAGCCGGGACATATCCACCGGCTTGGGCAGGATGGCGCGGATGTTCGGGTAGGGCTTAAGGCGGTTGGCCAGGTCTTGGCCCTCGATGGAGCCGGAGATCACCACGATGGGCATGGTCGGGCAGACCACGGTCATGGCCTCGATGAACTTGAAGCCATCCCACTGCGGCATCAGCACGTCGCAGAGGAAGATGTCGTACTGGTTGGAGGTGGCCCGCAGGAAGCCCTGCCGGCCGTTGCCGACCGCGTCCACCTGATGCCCCAGCCGCTGCAACTGGTTGAAGGTCAGGGTGCGATTAACCGGATTGTCTTCCAGGAGGAGGATACGCATGACGCCTTAACCAGGGTTAACCCTTGCGCTTACGCCATCATTGGCATATCGATAAACCATATCCAACCATAGCCGACAGGTGCCTGCCATGACCAACCAACACTGGCTTTTATGCCGAGCGATGAACTTCGCCGCCGCCCAGGAGCAGGCGCTAGGGTTTTTTACCCGCAGCCTGCTCATCCATTACGACCGCCTGGTGGTGGCCGAAGAAAAGGCCCTAACCGCCACCCATCCCCGCTTCTGGCCGCAGCTTGAGGAGGGCGTGGCGGCCAACCGTCGGCTCTTGGACGGCCTGATCGCCGAGCTTAAGGCCGAGGGCTGCCAGGACTTCACCGACCTGATAGCCTTGGGCCAGGGCTATCAGAGCAAGCTCCTCCACCTGGCGGCCCACCTGCTGGACGGCTTCATCGGCATCGACACGGTGTTCTACAATCTGAGAGAGGACTCGCACTGGCTCTCGGACCAGGTCCGGGCCGAGGTTCAGGCCGCGCCCGGAGATCACTGGCTGTTGCTGGTCGAGGCGGGCTTCGTCTCCCCGGAGCGGGTGGCCCTGGTGCATCGGCTGTCCAAGACTGACTAGGCGGGACGCTGACGGTTGAGCCAATCGATGCGGCTCCACAGCCCTTGCAGGATCCTGACCTCCCGCTGGTTCAACTGCGCCCGGCCCAGGATCCGACGATAGGCGCGCAGGATATGCTCCGGGTTCTGGCGATCCAAGTAATCGATATCAAGCAGACACTGCCGCAGATGCTGGAACATGGCCTCCAGTTCGCCCGCCGGGGCCAGGCGCCGGCTGTCGGCGACGACCGCCTGGCGGGGAAAGGAGGCCGCCCGGTAGAGCTCGTAGAGACAGATGCCGACCGCCTGGGAGAGGTTTAAGGAGCGCAGCCGCTCGTGGGTGGGGATGCTAATCAGCCGCTGGCAGAGGTCGATCTCGGAGGTGAAGAGCCCGTGATCCTCGCGGCCAAAGACCAAGGCCACCCGGCCCTTCTCGCTTAAGGCCAGCACCTCGGCCGCCGCCTGTTCGGGGTACCAGAAGTCCTCCCGGTACTTACCGAAACGGCGGGTGGTGGCCAGGGAGAAGTGGCAGTCAACCAGCGCCTCGGCCAGGGAGGAAAAGACCGGGGCCGCCTCCAGGATGGGGGTGGCCTTGACCGCCATCCGCCGGGCCTCGTCGCCGAGGTGATCGGCCTCGGGCTTGACCAGGCGCAGGTCGGAGACCCCGAAGTTGGCCATCGCCCGGCAGACGGAGCCGATGTTCAGCGGCCCCTGGGGCTCCACCAGGACGACAGAGACCTGGGACAAGTCCAGGCGGCGGGGCACGACGACTCAGGCCCTGCCGGTCAGTTGCTTATGAAGCCTGGCGTTCTCCTCGGTGGCCTGACGCAGGCGCTCGGCCAGCACCTCGCAGAAGAGCCGGTAGATGGTGTAGCCCAAGGCCAGTTCCTTGGCGTCCGGCTTATTGCCGATGACCGCGCTGTCCAGTCTCAAGACCAGGGTCTTCCTTAAGGCGGCGACCTTGGTGGCGCCGCCCGTCTCGTCGGCCACGAACCCCATCTCGCCGAACAACTCGCCGGTGCGCCGCAGGATCTTGTCCTCCTCGCCCGGCTTTTCGATCCTCACCTCCCCCGAAAGGAGGAAATAGACGTGAAAGCCGTTTTGGCCCTCGATCTTGATCTCCTCGCCCTTGCCATACTCCAGCAGTTTGCCGGCGTCGAGAAAGGACAGAATATCCTCGTTGGAAAAGGTGGTGAACTGATCGACATCGCGCAAGATGCGCAGCACCTTTTCGTTATTCCGCAAATAATTGGTTTCCTGCATTTTTTTCTCCAGCTTGTGGCATCTCCTTTACTGTTTTCCCTTAAGTCCCGCCACCCGCCGGTGGCCGGGCCAAGGCCTATCTCTCCTGTCTCACTCTAGCAAAAAAAGGCGGGACTGGGCAAAAAAAGAAACCCTCCTCGAAATAAATCCGCCCTGGCCGGCCAGGGATGGTTGACAAAGGCCACGGGCTGTAATAAAAATCCGTTTCTTCTCCCGCAAACACGAGGAACCATCGCCCATGCAAGAAAAAATCAACGCCGGGCTCCTGGGCTCGATCAAGGCCAAGCAGGATTTCGCCGCCGCCTACTCCGGGGAGCTGTGCCGGCTGGTCGAGGCCCTGGTCTCCGCCTTCAACAACGGCAACAAGCTCTTGATCTTCGGCAACGGCGGCAGCGCCGCCGATGCCCAGCACCTGGCGGCGGAGTTCGTCAACCGTTTTCTGATCGACCGTCGGCCCCTGCCGGCCATCGCCCTGACCACCGACTCCTCGATTCTGACCAGCATCGGCAACGACTTCTCCTTCGACGACATCTTCGTCAAGCAGATCAAGGCCTTGGGACAGGCGGGCGACGTGGCGCTCGGCATCTCGACCAGCGGCAACTCCCCCAACGTGCTCAAGGCCATCGAACAGGCCAAGGGCATGGGCCTGCTCACCGCCGCCCTGACCGGCGGCCACGGCGGCAAGCTCCTGCCCCTGGCCGACATCGGCTTGAACGTCCCCAGCTCCTTCACCCCCCATATCCAGGAATCCCACCTCTGGGCCGAGCACCTGCTCTGTCAACTGGTGGACGAGCGGATGTTCGGGGCCGCCCGGCCGTGACCTCCTACCAGCCCCTAAGCTTCGACCGCCTCTCCACCTACTCCCTGTTCGAGCGGGAGAGCAAGGTTACGGCAGAGGACTTCGCCGCCCCGCCCGCCCCCGGCCTGACGGTAAGGGAATGGCTTAAAGGCCTGCCCAACCAGCTCCTGGGCCGCGACTTCCCCGAGCTGATCCGACGCCTGGCCGATTGCCACCGCCACCTACGGCCCATCGTGGTGGGCTTGGGCGCCCATGTGATCAAGGTGGGGTTAAACCCGGTCTTGATCGAACTCATGGAGCGGGGGATCGTCAGCGCCCTGGCGCTCAACGGGGCCGGAATCGTGCATGACACCGAGCTCGCCATCGCCGGTCGCACCTCCGAGGATGTCGAGCAGGTGCTGGGCCGCGGGGCCTTCGGCGCCGCCCGCGAGACCGGAGAATTCATCAACCAGGCCATCAACCGGGGCCACGGGCTGGGGCTGGGGATCGGCGCGGCGGTGGGCCAGGCCCTGGTCGAGGGCGGTTTCCCCCATAACAGGCAAAGCCTGCTGGCCACGGCCCATCGACTAAAGGTGCCACTCACCGTGCACGTGGCCATCGGCACCGACATCATTCACCTCCACCCCTCCGCCAACGGGGCGGCCATCGGCGCCGGCAGCCACCTGGATTTCCGGCTCTTCTGCGGGGTGATCGCCGATCTCGAGGGGGGGGCCTACCTCAACCTGGGCTCGGCGGTGCTGCTGCCGGAGGTATTTCTCAAGGCCCTGACCGTGGTCCGCAACCTGGGGCATGAGGTGCGGCGCTTCACCACCGCCAACTTCGACTTCATCCGCCACTACCGGCCCCTGACCAACGTGGTCAACCGGCCCACCGCCGACGGGGGCAAGGGCTACGCCATCACCGGCCATCACGAGCTGATGATCCCGCTCCTGGCCGCCTGTCTCCTCGACGAACTGGCGGCGGGATAACTATTTCGGAGGCGATCATGCCGCTATACGACTACCTCTGCCGCCGGTGCGGCCACGAGTTTGAGCTGTTGGTCATGGGCAACGACCAACCATCCTGCCCCCAATGCCAAGGCGAGGATTTAGACAAACGGATGTCCGGGTTTTCGGTGCGCGGCGGCCAGGCCAAAACCAAGGCGGACGCCGGGGCCCCGGCCTCGAAATGCTCGGGCTGCGGCGGCGGCTCCTGCGCCTCCTGTCACTGACCAGGCCCAGGAGGGGCCGGGAGGCCATAATTTCCCGCCTGGCCGCTATCCGGTTGTGAACCGCCCCGAAACCTGGTAACTTTGAGAAGGCTGCAAGTCATAACCTCAAATAAGCCCTGACCACCCAAGGAACAACCCCATGCAAAAGCATATCAAGATCGGCACCAGAAAGAGCCTGCTGGCCCTGGCGCAAAGTAACGGCATCAAGGCCCAGATCGAGGCCCGCTACCCGGACGTGACCGTGGAACTGGTCAAGATCATGACCAAGGGCGACAAGATCCTGGACGTGCCGCTGGCCAAGGTGGGCGGCAAGGGCCTGTTCGTCAAGGAACTGGAGGAGGCGATGTTGAACCGCGAGGTCGATATCGCGGTGCACTCCATGAAGGACGTGCCGGCGGAGCTGCCGGACGAGCTGCATCTCGCCTTAATCACCAAGCGGGAAGACCCCCGGGACGCCTTTATCTCCAACAAGCACCAGGGCTTGTCGGCGCTGCCGCCCGGGGCCAAGGTCGGCACCAGCAGCCTGCGGCGGCGGGCGCAACTGGCCAAGATCAGACCAGACCTGACGATCGAGGACCTGCGGGGCAACCTCGACACCCGCCTGCGCAAACTGGACGAGGGCCAGTACGAGGCCATCATCCTGGCCGCCGCCGGCTTAAACCGCCTGGGGCTTAAGCGGGCCACCGCCTATTTCCCCGCCGCCGAGATGCTGCCGGCGGTGGGTCAGGGGGCGGTGGGGATCGAGATGCGCCGGGACGCCGTCCAGCTCTTGGCCGGCCTCTCCTTCCTCGACCACTGGCCGACCAAGGTCACCGTCCAGGCGGAGCGGGCCTTCCTCCTGCGGCTGGAGGGCGGCTGCCAGGTACCTATCGCCGGCTTCTGCACCGTGACCGGCGAGGAGCTGACCCTGACCGGCCTGGTGGCCTCGGTGGACGGCAAGGAGGTAATTACCAAAACCGCCTCCGGACCCGCCTCACAGCCGGAGGAGCTGGGCAAGCGGCTGGCCGAGGAACTGCTCGCCCTGGGCGGCAAGGCCATCCTGCAAGAGGTTTACGGCCAGGAAATCGCCTAGGAGAGTGGACGGACGGCCAGGCGGTCCCCAGTCATCAACCACAACCGCGCCTTCGCAGGCCGAATCCTCGCCCAGGGTTCGGCCTGCTTGGTTTTGACCGCGCAGACAAGGAAACGACATAGTGAAGGAAAGGAAAATCGGCAAGGTGTATCTGGTGGGGGCGGGGCCCGGCGATCCCGGCCTGATTACAGTCAAGGGCAAGGCGCTACTTGAGCGGGCGGAGGTGGTGGTCTACGACTACCTGGCGAGCAAGAAGCTGTTAATGCACGTGCCCGCCGAGGCGGAGCTGATCTACGTCGGCAAGCGGGGCGACGGGGTGCATGCCCAGAGCCAGGAGGCCATCAACCAGATCCTGGTGAAGCAGGCCCAGGCCGGCAAGACGGTGATCCGGCTCAAGGGCGGCGACCCCTTCATCTTCGGGCGGGGCGGGGAGGAGATCGAGGAGTTGGCCCAGCACGGCATCGGCTTTGAGATCGTCCCCGGGGTGACCGCCGCCAGCGCCGCCGCCACCTACGCCGGCATCCCCATCACCCACCGCCGTCACACCGCCACCGTGGCCTTTGTCACCGGCCACGAAGACCCCACCAAGCAGGACAGCGCCATCCACTGGGACAAACTGGCCACCGGGGTGGGCACCATCGTCTTCTACATGGGGATCAAGAACCTGCCCAACATCACCGAGCGCCTGATCCGCCACGGACGCGCCCCGGAGACGCCGGTGGCGGTGATCCGCTGGGCCTCCACCCCTGCCCACCGCACGGTGACCGGGACGCTCGCCAACATCGTCGAGGTGGTGAAAACGGCGGGGATACGGCCGCCGGCGGTGATCGTGGTGGGCGAGGTAGTGGCCCTGCGCGACACCATCAACTGGTTCGAGAAGCGGCCCCTGCTGGGCAAGCGGATCATGGTCACCCGCACCAGGGAGCAGGCCAGCGAGCTGATGACGCTCCTGGAGGAGCAGGGGGCGGACTGCGTCGAGTTCTCCACCATCGCCCTTGAGCCGCCGCCCAGTTGGCAGCCGCTCGATGACGCGGTGGATGCCCTGGCCGGCTTCGACTGGCTGCTCTTCACCAGCATCAACGCCATCCGCTTCTTCTTTAAGCGCCTTGGCGAGCGGCAACTAGACGCCCGGGCCCTGGCCGGGGTGAAGATCGCCGCGGTCGGCACCGCCACCGCCCAGGAGTTGAGCCACTACGGCCTCAAGGCCGACCTGATCCCGGAGCGGGAGTTCACCGGCGAGGGCCTGGCCCAGGCCCTGATCGATCAGGGCCACGGGAGGGAACGCTTCCTGCTCCCCCGGGCACTCAAGGCCAACGAGGCCCTGGCCGGGCTGCTGACCCAGGCGGGCGGCCAGGTGACCATCGCCCCGGCCTATCAGAACGTCCGGCCCCAGGGCCGGGAGGAGGCCCTGCGCCAGGAGCTGCAAGATCAGGCCATCGACCTGGTGACCTTCACCAGCTCCTCCACCTTCACCAACTTCCTGCACATGCTAAACCCCAAGGACGACCAGGAGTTGCGGCAACTGCTCGCCGGGGTGCGCCTGGCCGCCATCGGGCCGGTGACCGCAAAGACCATCCGGGCCGCAGGCCTGGAGGTGGACGTGCAGCCCAAGTCCGACTACTCGATCCCGGCCCTGGTGGCGGCGATTGTCGAGAGTTATGCCAGGCAAGATTAGGGGCAAAAGGGGAGGGATCAGCCGAGCAGCCGCATGCTGATGTCGCAACTGGGGGCGGAATGGGTCAGGGCGCCGATGGAGATGAGATCCACCCCGGTTTCGGCCACCTGCCGGACGTTATCCAGCCGGATCCCCCCCGAGGCCTCGAGCAGGGCCCGGCCCTGGCCCATCTCCACCGCCTGGCGCAGGGTGTGGCAGTCCATGTTGTCGAGCAGGATGATGTCCACCCCGCAGTCCAAGCACTCCCGCACCTGGACCAGGGTGTCGGCCTCGACCTCGATGCGGAGGGTGTGCGGGATGGCGGCCCGCACCATCGACACCGCCCGGGCTATAGAGCCGGCGGCGGCCAGGTGGTTGTCCTTGATCATCACCCCGTCGCTTAGGCTGAACCGATGGTTGCGGCCCCCGCCCACCCGCACCGCGTACTTCTCCAGTGCCCTTAACCCGGGGGTGGTCTTGCGGGTATCGACTATGGCCACCGGCAAGGGTCGCACCTGCTCGACAAACCGATGGGTCAGGGTGGCGATACCGGCGAGCCTTTGCGCCAGGTTCAAGGCCACCCGTTCCGCCTTGAGCAGATCGAGCACCGGGCCCGCCAGGGTGAGCACGGTTTCGCCCGCAGCCACCGATCGACCGTCCTCCACCGCCGTGAAGCTGATCGCGGGGTTGACCCGCACAAACACCTGCGCCGCCACCCGGGCCAGCCCCGCCGCGATCATCGCCTCCTGGGCCACGAATTCGGCACGGGCCATCTCGTGCGGCCCGAAGATGGCGGCGCTGGTCAGATCTCCCGGCGTCCCTAAGTCTTCCGCCAGGAAGGCGTCAATCGCGCCCCGCAAGAACAGCTCTTCCAGCATGACAACACGTGTTCCCGGCAGTGAACCGCCTATTTCTGGAGCTCCCACTGGCCGTTGCTGTTCCGGCAGGCGGTGGCCATGGTCTTCTCGGCCCGGCCGTCGATGGTGGTCAGAATCTCCGCCTGGCGGCAGTTGCGGCCGGTGTTATCCTGATAAGCCGGCTGGGGGGTGACCGCGTAGCGGTTGCCGTTGTCGGGGTTGACCCAACTGGTGGTCTGGCGGGAGGGGCCGGTCTCGTAGGCCTGGTTCAACTGCTGCTGATCGAACTTATCCATCTCGTTGCCGACCATGTA
>JAJYJA010000211.1 GCA_021789795.1 Deltaproteobacteria bacterium
AAAAGTCCGATCTACTGCGTTGCGGGACGGTTTGGCTCGTTCGGCATACCATGTGTATGGCCTTACTCGCCAAACGCACCCCGCGCCTTGTATATCGGCCCTTTTGCTTAGCCATCGGCTACCTTTTTGCGAGATCATCAAGTAACTTCATGCCCAAAACCTAATAAAGAGATAGCGTGTCGCAATCCCGATTTTTAGACAAGACCCTGCTGTCGGTTGCCAGGGTGGCGGAGTACTCTTTTTTCTCTGAGGTTTATGCCAGGCGCGGGGGGGTGCTTCAGGCCTTAGACATCCGGGTCAAGCTGCTTAGTTTTCTCGCCATAATCGTCCTGCTCAGCCTGCTCCACTCGCCCGAGGCCCTGTGGCTCGCCTACGGCGCCACCATCCTGCTAGCCCTCCTCTCCCGGGTGCCCCTGGGTTTTTTCCAGAAGCGGGTCTGGCTGTTCGTGCCCCTCTTCTCCGCCGCCGTAGTGCTTCCGGCCCTTCTGAACGTCATCACCCCGGGCGAGCCGCTGCTGGTGCTGGCCCGGTTTTCTCACCCCCACGCCTGGGGCCCGTACACCATCCCGGCGGAGGTCGCCATCACCCGCCAGGGGCTCTGGGGGGCGATCGTCTTCGTCTCCCGGGTGGCGGCCTCGGTCTCCTTTGCGGTGTTGCTCACCGTGACCACCAGGTGGAGCGACATCTTCTCCGGGCTGCGCGCCCTGATGGTGCCCCGCATCTTCGTGGTCACGCTCAGTATGACCGAGCGCTATATCTTTGTCTTTCTTCGGCTGATCCAGGAGATGTACCGGGCCCGCAAGAGCCGCACCATCCGGCCCCTGTCGTCCGCCGCCGGGCGGAGCTGGGTGGCCTCGCGGGTCGGGGTGACCTTTACCCGGTCGATGGAGATGAGCGAGGATATCTACCGGGCCATGCTCTCCCGGGGTTTTCGCGGCGATTTTCCCACCGTCAACCGCTACCGCTGCAAGTGGGCGGATTATCTCTGGCTGGCCCTGGCCCTGGCGGGCGGGATCGGCCTTATCGTCTTGGAAAGGAGGGTCATGCCGTGACCGCCGTCTTCCGGCTGCAAAACGTCCAGTACCGTTACGCCCGGAGCAAGCTGGTGCTGGACGGCCTGAATCTCGACTTTGCGGCGGGCGAGCGCACCGTCATTCTGGGCGCCAACGGCACGGGTAAATCCACCCTGCTCGCCCTGATGGACGGCTTGATCTTCCCCAGCGCCGGGGAGATCTTGGCCTTTGGCCGGCCGCTGACCGAGGAGGCCCTGGAGGATCAGGCGGTGGCGGCTGATTTCCGTAAGCGGGTGGCCCTGGTGTTTTCCAACCCCGACGTACAGCTCTTCTCCTCCACGGTCTGGGACGACATCGCCTTCGGGCCCCTGCAGATGGGGATGCCGCCCGCGGCGGTGCGGGAGGTGGTCGAGCGCCAGATGGAGTCGCTGAAGATCACCGAGCTGCGCGACCGGGCACCATATACCCTGTCCGACGGCCAGAAGAAGAAGGTGGCCATCGCCTCCAGCCTGGCCATCGACCCG
The DNA here is from genome assembly GCA_021789795.1 of Deltaproteobacteria bacterium. Lineage (GTDB taxonomy): Bacteria > Desulfobacterota > Desulfobulbia > Desulfobulbales > VMSU01 > VMSU01. The sequence goes on from JAJYJA010000211.1 coordinate 1,538, forward strand.
GAGGTGCTGCTGCTCGACGAGCCCACCAACGGCCTCGACCCCCGCACCCAGGTCTGGCTGATCGAGGTCTTAAACAGCCTGCACCAAGAGGGCAAGACCATCATCGCCGCCACCCACGACCTGGCCATTGCCGGGGACATCGCCGATCGGGCGGTGGTCTTCGGGGAGGAGCACCTGATCGCCGCCGAGGGGCCGTTTGGGGAGATGGTCGCCAACGAGGAGCTGCTGCTCAAGGTCAACCTGATTCACGAGCACGCCCACCGGCATGGCAACAAGACCACCCATGTCCATCGGCACGGCCATTACGGCCATCTGCATCAGGATAACGGCGGGCCGCAACCTGGCGCGCCCCACCACCATCACGCCGAAGAGGGCGGCCATCCCCCCCCCCGGCACGACCAGCCCCCGTCGCCGGCGGGCGAGGAGGCCCGGCGGCTGGCGGTCATGCTTGACCACTGGCTCAAGCACGACGAGGGCCATGCCGCAAGCTACCGGGAGTGGGCCGCCAAGGCCCAGGCCGCCGGGCTGACCGAGGCGGCCCGGGAGCTCGGGCGGGCCATCGACGACCAGGCCGCCCTCGGGGCCCATCTCCAGCGGGCCAGGGCCAGCCTGGGAACCGATCATCAAGTATAATCCGCTGTTTTCCCATTCGATACTTTCCGCTTGTCCGCCCCTGGGCAAAGTAGTATAGCAAGGAGCCATGAGCGTCAAATCCTTATGCCTCCTGCTCCTGGGGCTGGGCGTCTCGGGCTGCGTCTCCTACCATCCCCAACCGCTTCCCGCCGCCCCCAGCCTGGCCCCTGACCCGGCCCGACTGCAAATCACCCTCCCCCCCTCGCCCATCCCCGGGCTTGCCCCCCACCGTTTCGACCCCGCAGACGGCTTAGACATCACCGAGGTGGCCATGCTGGCGGTGGCCAACAACCCCGGTCTCAAGGCCGTCCGCGACCAGCGGAAGGAGGCCAAGGCCCAGATGCTGACCGCCGGCCTCCTGCCCAACCCGCAGTTGTCCGCCGGGCTCGACCACCCGACCGGCGGCGATCCGGGGCTGATGAACGCCGAAAACCTCGGGCTCTCCTACGACCTGGGCAGCCTGATCAGCCGCGGCGCGACCCTGGAGGCGGCCCGGGCCAAGAGCCGCCAGGTCGATCTGAGCGTGCTCTGGCAGGAGTGGCAGGTGGTGCAGAAGGCCCGGCTGCTCTTTATCAAGATCAGCGGCCAGGAGAGGCTTAATCACCAGCTCCAGGCCTATCACTCCCTGCTCACCGACCGTTACCAGCGCACCGCCCAAGCCTTGGCGGCGGGGAATACAACCGCCGAGGTGGCAAGCATCAGCCTGGCCGAACTCCAGGCATTGGGGACGCGGGTCGCCGATCTGGCGCGCCAAGAGAACCAGAGCCGCCACGAGTTGAACGCCCTCCTGGGCCTGGCGCCGGAGACGCGGCTCGTCCTGACCGGCGGGGCGGGTCTTAAGCCCTTAAGCGAGGAGGAGATCGCCGCCGCGCTCAAGCGACTGCCGCAACGCCGGCCCGACCTGCTCGCCCTGCGGGCGGGCTACCAGAGCCAGGAGGAAGAGGTGCGCCAGGCGGTGCTGGCCCAGTTCCCGGCCTTAAACGTCGGCCTGTCCCGGGCCCGGGACACCAGCGGCATCAACACCAACGGCCTGGCCGTCACCCTCACCCTGCCCCTCTTCGACCGCAACCAGGGCCACATCGCCCAGGCCCAGGCGACGCGGCAGCGGCTAAAAGACGAATACCAGGCCCGTCTCGATACCGACTACGGCGAGGCCGGGATGGTCAAGGATCAGATCGAGCTCCTCAAGCGGCAGTTAAAGGAGACCGAGGCGGCCATCCCGTCCCTGGCCAGGACGGTGGCCAGGGCCAAGGCGGCCCTTGAGGACGGCGACCTCGACTTTACCGCCTACGCCGCCCTGGACGCCGCCCTGTTCGAGAAGCGGCTGGAGGCGCTGGCCCTTGACCAGTCGCTCGACGAGCAACAGGCCACCCTGCAAACCCTGCTCGGTATCGACTTCAAGGGCAGGTTCGAGGGGCAGGATGCGAGGTTAAAGGTACAAGGTGAAGGATGATGAGATCGACCATAAATAAGCTGGCAACAATAATCGTATTAGCGCTTTGTTTCCGGGCGGCGGCCGGTCTGGCCGAGGATCGGCCGGTGGCGGTGGTGCACACCGCCCCGCTCGCGGTGCAGGAGCTTAATCATGCCATCACCGGTTACGGCGCGGTCAGCGCCGCCCCCG
>JAJYJA010000029.1 GCA_021789795.1 Deltaproteobacteria bacterium
CTGGTGGGGGAGATGTTTTTTTGCCCGGCGCGGAGTCGGACGGCGGGCGGGGGATAATTGCTTGACTGGCTCCCGCCGCCTGTTCTATGATGCCTTAATAGCTAGGGTGGCGGCGGCAACGGGTACGGCGGCGGGGGATCGCCAGCCGCGTCGGGTCGTCGGCGCCGTAAGGCGTGAGAGGAGGGGAAATGCGCTGTCCAAAGTGTGGTTTTATCTCGTTTGACAGCCTGTTGTCGTGTGGGAGGTGCCAGTCTGACCTGTCGTTGGTGAGCGCCGAGTTGCGGGGCACGGCGACGGAGGCGGCGGGCACTTTCTTTTTGGGCGCCTTGCTGTCGGGTGGAGAGGGGCGACCTGAGTCCGTCGCCTCCGGGGCTGCCTCCGAGGCGGCGGAGATCTTGGTGGCGGGTGAGGCGCCGGAGGCGGCGGTGGCCGGCATCGCCTTAGAGGATGCGTCCCCGGCGGGGGGCGAAGAGCCGCCGGCCCTGGAGTTCGACCTGGACGAGATGCCGTCCCTGGAGGCCGAGCCTGGCGAGGTCGCCTTTGCATCGCCCGCGCCGGAGGAGGAGGCGGCGGCGCCGGCGCTGGCCCCGGAAGCGTCTGACTTGGCGCCCGGCGGGGAGGGTGAGGCCGTCCCGCCCGCGCCTGACCAGCCTGATGAGCCCGGCCCCTTAGGGGTGGAGCTGGAACTGAAGGATGTCAGCCTCAACCTGGGGGAGGAGGTGGCAGACGCCGCCGGGCCGGGACTGAGCGAGGAGGCGGCGCCGGCCGGGCCGCCGGCCGTTGACTTAAACGAGATCGACATCTCCGACCTGGTGGCCGGGGGGAGGCAAGAGGCGGCGCCGTTTAAGGAGGAGGGGGCGCTGGATCTGGACGAGACGGTTGACCTGTCGCTCTTCGCCGAATCGGTGGAGGGGGTAAGTCCGCCCGCCGGTTCGGCAGGGGATGATGGTCTGTCCCCCATCGATCTGACCCTGGGCGGCGACGCCCTGCTCGACCTTACCGTTGACCCGGCCAGGAAGGGCAAGGCGGCCAAGGCCAGTCAGGAATCAGACCTTACGGAGTTGAGCATGGAGGGGCCGGGGGATTGATTGATGGCTGGGGCGGCGGGCTGGCACTTGACGAGGAGCAAATAGCCCTTGACATGCGTTGGGGCCTCAACTATAGTTGCGGCTCTGTTGCGCCGAGATAGCTCAGTTGGTAGAGCAGCGGACTGAAAATCCGCGTGTCCCTGGTTCAATTCCTGGTCTCGGCACCAACTATTTCAAGGGCTTACGGGTTATTTCGTAAGCCCTTTTTCGTTATCCTGGCGGCGGGTTGAGCTAGGGCGGGCCTGGCCGCGAGGGGTGGGGAACCTGACGCCGGCCTTTAACCGGCAGGGGAGGGCGAGGCAATGAAGAAGCTAACCAAATGTGCTGTTTTTACCAGTGGATTAAGGGGAGCGGAGGAGGCCTTCGGCCTGGAGGCGGCCCGTTGGGGCCAGGACGAGTGCGTGTTGACCTTTGCGGGCCAGCATGTGACCCGTCTGGACGCCAAGCAGATCGTGGTGTTGTCGGAGGCGGAGTTACAGCGGGGAGATATCAGCATGGAGATCGTCTCCAGCGCCATGCGCCGCACCTACTACGCCACCGACAAGATCCGCCGGGTGTTGCAGACCCTCTTCCACGTCGTCAACCGCGGGCATCAGGTGCTGGTGGTGGGAACGATCATGGAGGATAACACGGTCAAGGGCGGCACCGGCTGGGCGGTGGAACTGGCCAAGCTCTTCAACCGGCCGTTGAGCGTTTTCGATCAGCAGCGGGGGAAGTGGTACGGCTGGCACACCGGGATCTGGCAGGAGGAGCGCCCGGAGATCTGCCACCCCACCCTGGCCTGCTCCGGCACCAGGAATCTGACCGAGGCCGGACGTCAGGCGATTGCCGAGCTGTTCGCCCGCGCCTTTGGGGGCCAGTGAGGCCCTCGGGCCCTCCTCGTCCTCGCCGTTTGCTGATTATCTGTTGACACCGCCGGCGAGTTAGGGTAAAAAAATAAATTTTCCGGGCGGCCTGTTCTGGCTGGAGGCGTCGGCCGGGATTAGGGCAGACAACGGTTCTCATCGAGGGCCGTTTTTTTTTAGGAGCCGTACCTACCAAATAACTGGGACAAGTTCCCCGCGACGCTTACGGCCTCCTGAGGCCGTCGCCGTGAGGCTTGCTGTTTTTAAGTTATTTCCAAAGCGACGGCTTAGTGTCGCCACCACGTTCAACCGTATGATAAGGAAGCGAAGATGAAAAAGGATTTGGAAAAGGTTCGCAACATCGGCATCAGCGCCCATATCGACTCCGGCAAGACCACCTTGACCGAGCGGGTGCTCTACTACACCCAGAAGATCCACGCCATTCACGAGGTGCGGGGCAAGGACGGGGTGGGCGCCACCATGGACTCGATGGAGCTGGAGAAGGAGCGCGGGATCACCATCCAGTCGGCGGCCACCTACTGCACCTGGAAGGACTACGACATCAACATCATCGACACCCCGGGCCACGTCGATTTCACCATCGAGGTGGAGCGGGCGCTGCGGGTCTTGGACGGGGCGGTCTTGATCCTCTGCTCGGTGGGCGGGGTGCAGTCGCAGAGCATCACCGTCAACCGGCAGATGAGCCGCTACAAGGTGCCGCGGGTGGTGTTCATCAACAAGTGCGACCGGACGGGCGCCAACCCCAAGCGGGTAACCGCCCAGGTGCGGGAGAAGCTGGGTCTGAACGCGGTGCCCATGCAGCTGCCTATCGGCCTGGAGAGCGAGCTTAAGGGGGTGGTCGATCTGGTGACCATGAAGGCGGTTTACTTCGAGGGCGACAACGGCGAGAAGATCCGCGAGGAGGCCATTCCCGCCGAGATGCAGGCCGAGGCCGACGCCGCCCGGGAGACCTTGTTGGATGCGGTGTCCATGTTCTCCGACGAGCTGATGGAGGCCGTCCTTGAGGGCTCTCCCAGCGAGGAGATGATCAGGGAGGCGGTGCGCAAGGGCACCCTGAGCATGGAGTTCGTGCCGGTGCTCATCGGCTCGGCCTACAAGAACAAGGGGGTGCAGAGCCTGCTGGACGCGGTGAACGCCTACCTGCCCGCCCCCAGCGAGATCAAGAACACCGCCTTTGATCTGGACAAGGGCGAGGAGGAGGTGATACTGGAGAGTAACCCCAATAAACCTCTGGTTTGTCTGGCATTCAAGCTTGAAGACGGCCGTTACGGCCAGCTTACCTATATCCGCACCTACCAGGGTACCATGAAGAAGGGCGACACCATCGTCAACACCCGCACCGGCAAGAAGGCCAAGGTCGGACGGCTGGTGCGGATGCACTCCAACGAGATGGAGGACATCGAGTCCGCCGGGCCGGGGGACATCGTGGCCCTGTTCGGCATCGACTGCGCCTCCGGCGACACCTTCACCTCCCCGGACGTCAACATGTCGATGAGCTCCATGCACGTCCCGGCCCCGGTGATCTCGCTGTCCATCTCGCCGGTGGACAACAAGGCCCAGGGCAACATGTCCAAGGCCCTGAACCGGTTTACCAAGGAAGACCCCACCTTCCGCACCTTCGTCGATCACGAGACCAGCGAGACGATCATCTCCGGGATGGGCGAGCTGCACCTGGAGGTCTATATCGAGCGGATGAAGCGCGAGTACGGGGCCGAGGTCAGCGTCGGCGCCCCCCAGGTCGCCTATCGGGAGACCATCACCCAGCGGGCCGACTTCAACTATACCCACAAGAAGCAGACCGGCGGCTCGGGCCAGTTCGCCCGGGTGGCCGGCTTCATCGAGCCATTGGAAGAGGGGAACTACGAGTTCGTGGACAGCATCGTGGGCGGGGTCATCCCCCGCGAGTTCATCCCCTCCTGCGACAAGGGCTTTGCCGCCAGCCTGGAGAAGGGGGCCCTGGCCGGGTTCCCGGTCACCGGCATCCGCTGCACCATCAACGACGGCGCCGCCCACTCGGTGGACTCCTCCGACATCGCCTTCCAACTGGCGGCCCGGGGCGGGTTCAAGGATGGCTATCTGCGGGCCAACCCGGTGCTGCTTGAGCCGATCATGAAGGTGGCGGTGGAGGGGCCGTCCGAGTTCCAGGGCTCGGTGATGGGCAGCATCAACCAGCGCCGGGGGATGATCATCGGCACCTTCGAGGAGGGTGAGTACACGGTGGTCGAGGCCGAGGTGCCCTTGGCCGAGATGTTCGGCTACTCCACGGTGCTCCGCTCCTTAACCCAGGGCAAGGCCGAGTTCACCATGGAGTTTGCCGCCTACCGCCAGGTGCCCAGGAACGTTGCCGAGGGGGTTATCGCCGCGGCCCGGAAGGCGGCGCAGGAGAAGAAATAATCAGACCTGTTGGCGCTCTGTTACAAGAATTGCTAACCGAACTTATAGAGGCATGACCATGTTGAAGAACGATCTGATAGCGAAGAATCCGATGGGGGCGTTCAGTCGCGACGCCGAGGGCAACGAGGTGGCGCGCATGGGGCTGGTTATCGCCCGGCCCGGCTTGGGCAAGACCGCGATTTTGGTGCAGATAGCCTTGGACAGCATCCTGCGCGGCAAGCAGGTGGTGCATGTGAGTGTCGGCCAGAACATCGAGAAGACCAAGGCCTGGTACGACGATATCCTAGGTGACATCAGCGCCCAGGCCAAGCACGACGAGATGGAGGAGCTCAAGCTTTCGGTGCGCCGCAATCGGATGATTATGACCTTCAACGCCTCGACCTTCAGCCGCCCCAAGCTTGAGGAGCGGCTGAACGACATGATCTATCAGGATATCTTCCGGCCCTGCTGCATGGTGATCGACGGGCTCGACCTGGCCAGGGTGGAGCGGCGGATGCTGGAGGATATGCGCGACCTGCAACGGGAGGCCAACATGAGCATCTGGTGCTCGGGGGTCATCGAGCGCGAGGCCCAGGCCGCCGTCATCGCCAGTCAGACCCTGCCCGCCCCCTGCGACGCGCTGGGTGACCTCTTCGATACCGTGATCATGCTCCATCCAGAGTCGGGCGACGAGAGCAAGATCTTTCTAAACGTCTTAAAGGACGCCACCAACCGGATGGCCCCCGGCAAGTCCCTGCGGCTGGACCCCACCACCATGGTGGTCTGGGGGGCCACCGCCTAGTATCTGGCCTGGCTTGCCCCAGCCTTTTGATCTTAACCCGTCCCCGCTCTTCGCCTCTGTCGGCGGGGCGGGGATTTTTTTTTTGCTCGCCTTGCTGGCGGCGGGGCGCCTGTCGCGCCCGGTTAACTGGGATGATCTCGCAAAAAGGTAGCCGATGGCTAAGCAAAAGGGCCGATATACAAGGCGCGGGGTGTGTTTGGCGAGTGAGGCCATACAGATGGTATGCCGAACGAGCCAAACCGCCACGCGCCGCAGTAGATCGGTCTTTTTGCGACGCCATCAACTGGGAGATGTGGATGAAATTTAGGCCCTGTATCGACCTGCACGACGGTCAGGTCAAGCAAATCGTGGGTTCGACCCTGGTCGAGGGCGGGGCCGGGCCGCGCATCAACTTCGCCTCCGACCGGCCCGCCTCCTTTTACGCCCGGCTGTACCGGGAGGACAAGCTGACCGGCGGGCATGTCATCAAGCTGGGCCCGGGTTGCGAGGCGGCGGCCAGCGAGGCCTTGGCGGCCTATCCCGGCGGGATGCAGATCGGGGGCGGGATCACCGCCGAGAACGCCGCCTTCTGGCTCGACCAGGGGGCAAGCCATGTCATTGTCACCTCCCACGTGTTCAAGGATGGCCGGGTGTACGAGGACCGGCTGCGAGAGCTTATGGCCAGGGTGGGGCGGGGGCGGCTGGTGCTCGACTTGAGCTGTCGCAGACGCGGCGAGGCCTACTACATCGTCACCGACCGCTGGCAACGCTTCACCGAGGTGGCGATCAGCGGTGAGACCCTGTCCTATTTCGCCGGGTTCTGCGATGAATTTTTGATCCACGCCGTCGATGTCGAGGGTAAGTGCGCCGGCATCGCCCCTGACTTGGTGAAGCTGCTGGGCGAGGAGACCCCCATCCCCACCACCTACGCCGGCGGGGTGCGCAATCTGGAGGATCTGCGTCTGGTGGAGGCCCTGGGCCAGGGTCGGCTGGACGTGACCATCGGCAGCGCCCTGGACATCTTCGGCGGCCGTGGCCTTCGTTACCAGGAGGCGGTGGCCTTCAACCGGCGTCCGGCCGGGCGTGGATAAAAAAATGGCGGGTACCCCTGGTTCATGCTATGCTTTAGCCATGTTTTTCCGGTCGGCGATCCCAGGGTGTCGGGCATGGAGCAGCAAGAGATAATCGAGAAGCGGATTCAGGACTATATCGGCAGGATGCCCAGCCTCTCCACCACGGTGAGCAAGGTGCTGGAGATCTGCAACCTGCCCAACGCCTCGGCCAACGACCTAAACCGGGTTATCTCCCTCGACCCGGTACTCACCGCCCACGTCTTAAAGCTCATCAATTCGGCCTATTACGCCCTGCCCAACCAGGTGTCCTCCCTGGCGCGGGCCATCATCATGCTGGGCTTGAACACGGTCAAAAACTTGGCCCTGAGCACCGCGGTGGTGGGCGCCATCGGCAAGAAGGCCTCGTTTTCCGTCCTGCCCATGGACTCCTTTTGGGGGCACTCTATCTGTGTCGGGGTGACGGCCAAGGCCCTGGCCGCCATGCGCGGGGTGGCGGTGTCGCAGCGGGAGGAGTATTTCGTGGCCGGGATGCTCCACGACCTGGGCAAGATCCCCTTAAACGTCTGTTTTGCCGAGCAGTACGGTCAGGCCCTCCAGTTGGCCGCCTTGGAGCAGGGCTCCCTGGCGCGCGCCGAGCAACTCTTCGTCGGCCTGGATCACGGCATGGTGGGGCGGCTGATGGCCGAGAAGTGGCGGCTGAGCGGCAGCATCGTCGAGGCCATGTCCCGGCATCACGCCCCGGAGCAAGCCACAGATGATTGCCGGGTGCTGGTGGCCACGGTGGCCCTGGCCAACCTGTACGCCAACATCTACGAGATCGGCTCCGCCGGCGACCTCTTCCCGGAGAGTGCCTTCCTGTTCACCATCCTTGACCTGATGGGCCTGCGCTGGGCCGATCTCTGGCCCCTGGCCGAGGTGGTGCGGTTGGAGATCGAAAAGGCCCAGGTCTTTCTGCACCTGGACGACAAGGAGGCCAGATGAAGGTTCGTTTCTGGGGTGTCCGGGGTTCCATCCCCTGTCCTGGGCGGCTGACCGCCAAGTACGGCGGCAACACCGCCTGCATCGAGTTGCGCCTTAACGACCCGGAGAGGCTGATCATCATCGACGCCGGTTCCGGGATCCGGGAGCTGGGCAACTTCATGATGGTCAACGACCTGCCCAAGGGCCCCATCTCGGCCTCCATTTACCTGTCGCACACCCACTGGGATCACATCATGGGCCTGCCGTTTTTTACCCCCATCTATCTGCCCTCCACCACCTTGCAGGTCTTCGGCCCGGTGAATCACGAGACCGAGACCCTGGACACCATCGTCGGCGGCCAGATGACCTACCGTTATTTCCCGGTGCGGGAGGCGGAACTGGCCGCCAACATCAGTTACGCCAACCTCAAGGCGGGCCATTTCGATCTGGGCGACGGGGTCTCGCTGACCACCAAGTATCTCAACCATCCCATCCTCTGCCTGGGATACCGGTTCGAGTGCCGGGGAAAGGTATTCTGCACCGCCTACGACACCGAGCCCTACCGTAACCTCTTCTGCACCGATCCCAACGATCCCGCCTACGATGAGCTGATGGCCAGCGAGGGCCAGGCGGTGGCCGAGGAGCAGGGCGCCGACCTGGAGCGCTTCGTGGCCGGGGCCGACCTCCTGGTCTATGACGCCCAGTACACCCGGCAGGAGTTCGCGGCCAAGCTGGGCTGGGGGCATACCGCCATCGAGGAGGCTATCGCGGTGGCGGGGCGAAACGGGGTGAAGCGGCTGGCCCTTTTTCATCACGATCCCATGCGCACCGACGAGCAGTTGGACGCCATGGGCAAGGTCTATGGGCAGAGTCCGGAGGCGGCGGGGAGGGAGATCTTTTTTGCCCAGGAGGGGATGGAGATCGAGATCTGAGCTGGCGCGGGGGCTGGCTGCGGGCGGCGTTCCGGGTCTGGACGGCGCGAGGGTTTGAGTCCGGGGCGCTCCTTGCCGATAAGCAAGTAAGGAGGTGGCGGCAATGGTGGTGTACGAGATCAAAGACCCCACCGCGGTGGTCACCGCCGCCCGGCCCGCCCCCCTGCGCCGCGACATCGAGCCGGCGGTGGCGATCTACGGCAGCCAGGAGATCGGTCGGCTTGCGGGACGGCGAGAGCGGGATCGGGAGCGGGAGGGTCGCCGGGGCGGTAGGCGGATGGTGCCCCTGGACTTGGCGGCGGTGCGCGAGGCTCGGCGGCTGATTGAGGCGATCAACGCCCAGCTCGAAACCCAGGGCACCCTGATTCACCTGGTGCTGACGGCGGACGAGGAAGGGTTTGCGATTGACCTCTACGACTGCTCGGACGGCGACGCCTGCCGGTGTATCCACGACATCAGCATTGGGATTGGCGATCTCCCGGTCTTCCTGGCCAAGCTGACCCAGAAGGTGGGGATCATGCTTGACGCCGTGCTCTGACTACCCCGGCCCCGGCTTCTAAGCCGTTGTGCGAAAACAACTGGCAACGGACCATTCCCCGGCAACGGCATAAGAAGCCGTAGCAAGGTTAGCTCTCGGTCTAGTTTGTTGCCGGCCGGCTGCTAATATTTCTGATAAGGCGGCATGTTGGTGCGCTTGGCCATCTCCCGCACCACGTCGAACTCCGAGTCCTTGGCCGCCTCGTAGCCGGTCACCAGGGCCCGACTGAGCACCTTCAACCTCTCCCCCTCGTATTCCACCGTGGTGTCTGGGGTTATCGCCAGCAGGGCCTCCTTGAAGCGCTTGGCCAGAGCGGGATCGACCCGCTGATTGACCGCGAAGTTGCAGTAGGGAATGGGATCGGCCTTGGCTAGGATGCGGAAGTCATCCAGCGAGATCTTGTTTTCCGCCGCCATGTTCTGCAGGTCGGCCAGGGGCACGGCCCCGGCGTCGTATTTCCCGTACATCACCCCGTAGATCACCTGCTCGTGCTTGAACGAGCCCTTGGGCACCGAATAGAAGGACAGGTCCTTTTCCGGATTGATGCCGTGCTTTAAGAGGACGTCCACCTGGCTCATGAAGCCGGTCGGCGCTAGCGGCGGCCCAAAGAGCATCGACTTGCCCTTTAAGTCCTCCACCGTCTTGAGCTTGCTCTTGGCCAGGGTGAAGATCACCCCCTGGGAGAGCGAGCCCAGGGCGTCTTTTTTTTCGGTGGCCAGCACCTCCACCCCGTGCACCTGGTGCATGATGATGTAGAGCAGGGAGTTGGTGTGGGTGAAATCGAGGTCGTCCACCTGCCGGACGAAGTCGGTGGTGTCGATGGCCTTCATCTCGAAGTTGACCCCCAACTGCTGGCTCAGGTAGGCGGTCAGGGGTCGGAAACGGGAGTCGGTCTCGTTTTCGCTGTTGCAGATCATGTAGCCGATCCGGTAGGTGGGCCGCTGGTCCTTTTTGGCCGCCACCGGTTTGGACTGCTGGGAGGTGGAGTGGCAGGCGGTGAGCATTAGCAGCAGGAAAATCAGGGAGAGTGGTCGTTTCATAGTCGCTGGTGGCGGTAGTTTTTGGGGCTGGCGGCGGGATTGGTTCCGGCCTGGCGGATGTTTAGGTGATGGATGTCTGGTCAGATAAGTTTATGTTTTTTCAGGAAATCCTTGGCGACTTCCTTGGGATTGCCGCCCTTGTTCACCGCCGTCAGCAGCTCCTGGTAGTCCTGGTCGTTGATGGCCCCGGACAGTTTGTTCAACACCCTGGGCAGCAGGGGGAAGTTGGTCAGCACGTCCCGCCGGATCAGGGGGGCGCTGACGGAGGGCTTGGCCTTTTCCTTGCTGTAGCCGAAGGGGTTGAGCCAGATGGTGTCCAGGTTCTTCTCGTAGTAGGCCTTGGCGGTCAGGAAGTCCTGATCCGCCGAGGGGCCGGGCGGCAGCTTGGCGAAGGTCAGGGCGTCGGCGGTGTTCTCGGTCATGAGGTCCACCCGGTCCTCTTCCTTGGTGGCTTTTAAGGCCTGGTAGAGTTGGGCCTGGGTGTCGAAGGGACGGATCTTGATGGTGGTGCCGGTACGCTCGGTGACCAATACCGAGATCATCTCGGAGATCAGCAGATCGCCGTTGTCCTTGAGCGATCCCAGATAGAGGGTGCGGCCAACGCAGGCGAGGCCGGGGGCGGCCTGGGTCAGGAGTAGGGCGAGCACGAGGAGGGTGGCTAGGCGTTTAAGCATTGAGGTGTCCTCACAAAATAGGTGGATGGGTGATGATGGCGTGTATTATCCCATTGCCGGGGGGGATGCAAGGCAAGTTTGCCGGCACAGGCGGCGGAGCGGCTCCGGGCAGGGGGAGGGGCTGGCGGCGGCCTCGGACGGCAGGGCGCGGGCCGCGGCCAGCACCTGATCGATAATCGCCCCGGATAGCCCGAGGTGCCGTCCCGGATCGATGGCCCGCTCCAGGTCTGGCCGGCGGAAATGGGCGCTGACCTCGGGGTGGCCGAGCAGCCTGGTCAGCAACTCCGCCTGGTCCGGCTCGGGAGGCCGTACCGAGGCCTCGTAGAGCAAGGCGTGGGCCGTCTGCTTGCCGATTTTTTCCCCCAGCAGAAACATCAGGGCCTCGGTGGAGACCAGGGTCGCGAAGCGGGACAGGTTGGCCTCGATCCGTTCCCGGTTGATGTTTAGGCCGCCGAGGATGGCCTTGGTCATCTTGAGGGCGGCGCAACTGTGGATGGCGGCCTCGGTCAGCACCGCCCACTCCAGGCGCACCGCCCGGTAGTCGCGTTCGTGTTCGTTGATGAGGGTGTCCAGGGCCGCGCCGGCGTTGGCCTTGACCAGCCGGGAGAGCACCACCACCTGCTCGCAGAGTTCGGGATTTTTTTTGTGGGGCATGGTGGTGCTGCCGATCTGGCCGAAGACGAAGGGCTCGGCTAGATCGCCGATTTCGTTTCTGGATAACTGGCAGATTTCGTTGGCGATTCTGGCCAGGCCTCCGGTCGTCAGGGCCAGGAGGCCGACGAATTCCGCCAGCCGGTCGCGGCTGCTGTGCCAGCAGGAGATGGGCGCGGCCAGATCCAGGGTCTCGGAAAACCGGTGCAGCAGCTCAATTCCCCGCGAGGATAGCGCCGACATGGTGCCCACCCCGCCAAAGAGTTGGGAGACCAGGAGCCGGGGCCGGCAGAGGGCCAGGCGGGCGTGGTTGCGCAGCGTCTCGTCCAGCCAGCCCGCCATCTTCAAGCCCATGGTGGTGGGTAGGGCGTGCTGGCCGTGGCTCCTCCCCACGGTGACCAGGTCGCGGTGGCGGTCGGCCAGGTCGGTCAGGAGGCCGATTATCGCCTCTAGGTCGCGGAGCATTATGGCGTGGATGTCTTTCAGCTCCAGGGATTGCGCCGTGTCCTCGATATCCTGGGTGGTGGCCCCGTAGTGGATGAATTGCCCGGCCTCCCGGTCGGTGACCCGCTGCCACTCGTTGAGCAGTGGGATGAGGGAGTGGCCGGTCTTGGCGATGCCGGTCCGGATGGCCGTCAGGTCAAGTAGCTCCAGGCGGGCGGTCTGGGCCAGGGCCGCGGCGGCGGCTGGGGGGATGAGGCCCAGTTCGGCCTGGCAGGAGGCCAGGGCGGACTCCACCTCCAGCCAGCGCTGCATCCTTCTTAGGTCGCAGAACACCTGGCGGGCCTCGTCGGTGCCGTAGCCGTCGGCGAAGAAACGGGAGTCGATGATGTGGCTCGCCGGGCGGCAGTAGGTCGGGGCGGGGATATCCATGCTGGGGCGGCCTGGTTTGTGGTTAGGGGAGGGGTTGAGCGGCCCGCTCTTGCCGGCGGTGGTTGACCAGCCGGATGGCGTCGTCAACCAGCTCGGGGGCGAGTCCGGTATAGGTTTCAGGATGTTCGAGCCCGGTCAGGTCGAGCTTGGGCAGGCAGGCGGCCAGCTCCGGATCGTCCGCCAGGCAGTCGGCGAGTGGCCGGCCGGAGGTCGCCGCCTCCTTGAGGACGTGGGCGATCCTGATTTGGGCCTGGGCCTTGCCGAGCTTGGGGGTTAAGGCGAAGAGCAGCCATTCCGAGGCAACGGCCCCTGGCTGGATATGGAGATTTTTGGTTATATTTTCAGGGTTGATTGCCAGATTGGTCAGGATCGCCTTCAGGTAGTCCAGGCCGGCTAAGGTGTAGATGCAGATTTGCGGCATGGCCAGCCACTCCGACCACAGTGCCCGGGGATCGCGTTCGTTCTCGCCGATCATCGCCTCCATCAGCACCTGGGACAGGGCCCGGACGTGGCTTGATAGTACCACGATCCGTTCGCAGAGGACAGGGTTTCGTTTGTGGGGCATGGTGCTGCTGCCGGCACTCTTGCCCGCCGGGGCCGGTTCGCCAAGTTCCATCACCTCGGTCTTGCCCAGTTGGAAGACCTCGTTCGCCATCTTGGCGGCGGTGGCGGTCAGCATGGCACAGAGGGCGCCCACCTCCGCCGAGTTGTCGCGGGCGGTGTGCCAGGGGCCTGCGGCCGCCGTGAGGCCCAGTCTGGCCATCACCCGGTCTCTCAGTTCCCGGCCCTGGGGGCCCAGGGCGGCCATGGTGCCGACCGCCCCGCCCAACTGCCCGGTCAGGGCCCGGGGGGCCAGAAACTGCAAGCGGTCGGCGTGGCGATTTAGTTCCAGTAGCCATACCGAGAATTTTAATCCCAGGGTAATGGGCAGGGCCTGCTGGCTGTGGGTGCGACCCACCATCGCCAGGTCGCGGTGCCGGGCGGCCAGGGTCAGCAGTTGCTCGATCAGCTGGTTTAAGTCGCGGCGCACCAGACCTAACACCGCCTTCAGTTCCAGGGCCTGGCCGGTGTCGATGGCGTCTTGGGTGGTGGCCCCGTGATGGACGTAATCGCCGTGGGGGCCGCAGGCCTGGCGCAGGGCCTTGAGGATCGGCGTCAGCGAGTTGCGGTTGGTGGTGTACTCCGCTTGCGCCATCCCCAAGTCGAGCTGATCCACCCTGGCCTTGGCCTGAATGGTGGCCGCCGCCTCCGGGGGGATAAGGCCCAAGTCCGCCTGGCTTACGGCCAGGGCGGCCTCGAAGTCCAGCCAGCGCTGGAAGCGGCTGGTCTCGGCGAAGATGTTCAGGCCCTCGGGGGTGGAAAAGACGTGGGCCTGGATCTCGAAGTCGATGGGATGGGCGGGCATGGTCAGTCGCAGGCGTAGGGCCGGAGGCGGGGAACGACGGGATGCCGTTCGCAGAGCCGCCGGGCCGCCTGGGTGGGGTTGATTTTTTCCTTGTCGCTCAAGGCTAGCACCTTGGCCACCGTCTGGGTCATGGCCTGGGCGAGGTAGTCGAGCACCTGACGAGGGGAGGGGGGGCGCAGAGGGCCGAAGAGGCCGTTCATGGCCAGGGTGCCGCCGCAGCCGGCCACAAACGAGGGCAGCACCGTCACGCCCTGGGCAAAGAGCGCCGCCTCTCCCTCGGGGGTTACCGCCAGGTTGGCCCCGGGGATGACCGCCCGGGCCTTGATGAGGCGGGCATTATCGGCCTGGATCACGTTTTCTAAGGCCGCCAGCACCAGTAACTCGCAGTCCTGGGTCAAGACCTCTTCCCGGCCCTTGACCTGGGTCCCTGATCCCGGCCCCGTTGGCCCCAGAAGGGTGCCTGGCTGGGCGAGCAGCTCGTCAAGCGGCAGGGGGTGGCCGGGTTGGGCGACGAGGCACCTTTCGGCGTCGGCGATGGCGGTCACGGTGGCGCCTGCCTCCCGGAGGGCGACGATGGTGGCCTTGGCCAGGTTGCCGAAGCCCTGCACCGCCACCCGGGCCTGACGGATGGGGATGTCCAGGGCCTTCAGAGTGGCGAGCGCCGCCTGCGCCACCCCGAAACCGGCCCGCAGCCGCCCGAGGCTGAAGCCGCCCGCCGCCGGTTGAGACAGGACGGCGTAGCGGTCGAGGAAGGCGGCCATGCTTAGTCCTTGGGCCTGGGCAATGGCCATCTTCACCGAAGGCAGGCCGAGCTGGCGGGCGATGGTCTCCAGCTCGGCCATGCTGGTGTTGAGGTCTGGGCCCATGGAGTAACGGCTCTCGATGTGGGGACGGATGGCGGCCATGAATCTGGTCATCGCCGCCAGCTTGCCCGGCGCTTGGGGGTGATAGTCGATGCCGCACTTGGCTCCGTCGATCGGCAGGCCGCAGATCCGCATCTTCATGGTCATGTTCCGGGCCATCGCCTGCACCTGCTCGCGGCTGAGTCCGGGCTGCACCCGCATCCCCCCGGCGCACAGGGCGTGCTCCGCCCCGTCGATGACCAGCCAGCCCTTGAAGCCTTCCTCGGGGTCTAGGTATTCCACCACCAGCATGGCCTGGCGGTCGCTGGGGAGGCTCATGGGTTGATGACCACGGGTGGTCTTATCCCGGCCTCGGGAAACGGTTTCTCGGCCAGTGGCAGGAAGATGGCCCGGCCCAGGTCGGGGTCCCGCCGTTTGTCGAAGATGGAGCGCTCGATGCTGGCCGGACGGGTTCCTCCCCACCAGTTGTTGATGATCCGCAGGTCCCACATCTGTTTGGCCCCCAGCTTCAGGTTGTATTCAAAGTTGTGGTGGAGGTTGTTGCCCGTGATCTCCAGGTGCCCCTCGTTCCAGGGTCGGCCCGTCCGTCCGGGATCGAAGAAATCCACGATGTTCTGGCCGGAGGGCACCAGGAAGATGCCCACCCGGTTATCGTGGATCTCGTTGTCCCTGATCTCCGCCGGCCCCTCCATGCGGGTGAAACGGATGCCGATCTGGTTGCCGCTGATCTCGTTGTGGCGCAGCTTGAGCTTGGCCCGGCCAAAACGGATGCCCTCGCGGTTGCCGGAAAACAGGCAGTCGCTGACCGTGGCGGTGGAGAAGTGCACCTGCAGGCCGGAGAAGGCGTCGTGGAACTGGCAGTAGGAGAGGGTGTTCACCTTGCCGGAGGTGAAGATGAGCACGTACGACCAGTCCTGGGGGGCGGGATGGGCCTCGCCGGACTTAAAGACGATGGGCCGTTCGGCGCTGCCTTGGGCGACAAGCTGGCCCAGCACCCGCAGTTCGGAGTCGCCGACCCCGTCGTGGTTGATGTCCCGGCGTCTGAAGAGCACGACGGTGCCGGGGGTGATGGTTAGTCTCGCCCGGCGGCCCACCACCACCACCCCGTCCACGACGATGATCCCCGACCAGACGGTGTCCTGTTGCAAGACCGTGTCGCCCAGCCGGATATATCCTGCCGTGGCGGCGGCGGGCCGGGCCGGCGGCAGGCAGAGGATGAGGGCGGCGATGATGAGCTTAATGAGCGGTCGGGGCATGGTCGCTGGCCGGGAAATCAGGCATTATCGGCTCGACGGTGAGGTCAATGCCGTTCTTGGTGGCGCCGGCCTCAACCCTGAGGCTGTGGTTGGCGTTGCCCTCGTAGAGTCCGTAAGGCTCGCCGGCGTTGGGTGCGTCTCCGACCAGCTTGCGGGCCACCAGATAATAGAGGCCGGGGCGCACCTCCAGGTGGAACCGGCCTTGGCTGTCCGTCCCGGCGCTGAAGTCGGAGCGGAAGCGCAGGATGTACATCTGGAAGAGCGGCAGCCCGTCGCCCGGATAGGCGGTGACCACCAGACCCGGCATGGGCTGGCCGTTTATGTCCCTCACCTGGCCGCTTATCGAGGCCTGCGTCCCGGCTGGCGCCGGCCGGCCTGCCTCCTTCAACGAGGCCTGTTTCAGCGAGGCCTTGAGCCGGGCCGCCTCTTTCTTCTTGCCCAGATGGTCGTTGGCGCCCTTGTCCAGGTAGCTATCCAGGTCGTTTTTGGGATAGCACTCCAGCTCCACCTGGCAGGCGGTGGCGGGGGCAATCGTGATCGGGTTGGCCGAGGGATAGCAGAAGAGATCTCCTTTCTTCAGCGGCCCGATGCCGGTGTCGTCCTTGCGTTGCCGGGCGATGACCATGTAGTCGCCTGGCGCCAGGTCGAACCAGAAGGAACCGTCCGGCCCCAGGCTGTTGGTCAGTAGCCCCATGCCGCGGAAGGGCTCGTCTTTTAAGGTATAGACCGAGACGCTGCCGTGGCTGATGGGGGTGCCCTTGTAGAGCACCCGGCCGCCGATTCCCGTGGCCCCTGATGCGCAACGGGCCGGGACGGCGGCTTGGAGCAGAAAGGGGATCCAGTGGTAGCCGTCGTCTATCGAGATCGGGTTTAAGCCGTGATAGGCGAAGAGCGGTTCGCCGCCCGGCCCCTGACCGCTGGCGGTGAGATAGTATCTGCCCGCCGGTAGTTCCAGCCGGTACTGTCCCGGCTTGGGGCCGGGCCGGGAGACCAGGGCGTTGGCGTCGTCCCGCAGGTCGGCGAAGGTGCGGTAGGCCCGCAGCACCGCCCCCGGCACCGGCCCCTTCTCGGTCAGCGCCACTCCCTCCACCGTGGCGGCCGCCTGCACGGTTTGGGCCAGCAGGCAGAAGACGGCCATCAGAACCAGCGGGCCTGCGAGGCGCAGGACTTGAGGGCGATGGGGGCGTAAGGGGGTGGCTGGCGGACGGAAGATGGTGCTAGATGATGAGAACTGGAACTTCAAGCTCTTTTATTCCCTCAAAAAAGGCGCGAATTGTCGGACGATCCGGCCTGACCATGGAGATGATGAACATGAACATCCGACTGGCCCGGCCCAACACTGTATCCAGTTCGGTGGGCCCGTCACGCAGTGGGTCGTGCTCCCAGGCGACCCTATGCATATGGTAATTGCCCACCAATCGCACCCCTTGTTGGCGAAAGGAGTTGAGGGCCGAGTCCAGCTCGGAGGGCTCCGCCACCCAGCCCCGCTGGGATAAGGGAGTGATCGAGGGCGTGGCGTGATGGCTCATGGCCGCGTCCATGAACAGCCGTTGCGCCTCGCTGTCCCTGGCGTTATGGGATAGCGGAATGGCGCACTCGATGGTCAGCTCTTGGCCTAGCATCCGTCCGCCCATCAGTCCAAAAGCCTTGGCCGCTCTCTGTTTGTCCTCGCCGGCCTCGCCTTGCAGTTTGCACTGGCAATGGAGCAGTATCGCTTCCCGGAGCTGGAGTGGCAGGATAATTTTGGCTATCTGTCCTTGTTGGTAGCGCATCTGTTTGGTAACCGCAGGTGACTGCCCAAGAGCCGCAAGTCGCTTTTATGCAAAAACGGAGCCGAAGAGTACCGGTCGTCGCCGATTACGTCTCCTCCCTATATTTTAATGATGGAACCGCACCGCAATAGGGCCGAATTGCTCCTTACTGCGTCATCATATATTAGCCGTCCTGTTCGTGCAAGGAAAGGCTTAACAAGAAACATCAAGAGTTGGGGGGGCTTCGGAGAGGCGTCTTGCTGTTCGTGCCAGCAAAATAAGAGTGGTGGGGATTTCGCCCTGGATTGGTGGGGTGAGAATCCCCATATCGCTTTTTTTCTTGCCCCTTGACGTTCTGTTGAGATGCGCGCCGTCAGGTGGCTCAGTGGGTTATCATTTGTTTAACGCACGAATTTATCATGGTCGCTGCCATAAATTTTATGCAGATGTCCTTCTGTTCTTAGCCGAAGAATTGTCTGGTGGTGCTTAACTGCTCCTCATAGCCATGTAATCTGGCCGGCCACGATTATCGTTCGGAAAGCAACTGGTAGTCGATAATCCCCCTAGCTTGATTGCCATCTCCTCCCAGAATGTTCGCTTGGGTAAGGTGTGTCGCCCAGGAGCGATTGTCTCCTTTGTGCATTAAATATGTTGCAGTTGATTGATATTTTATTGCAGTCACAATAGTCAATGAACGAATAGTTTTTTCCTTTAAGGCATGATCGTTGCTTAGTCAAAAAATGAGGCGACTCTGCTTATGATTGCCTCGCCGGTAAGGTGATGTGTGAGTATTGGTTGCCTGATACGATAAATGTAGTTGTCTCTGGCACCAATTGTTTTTGTTAAACTTTTTATTTATTATTAAATGATACGGGGGAGAGGCGATGATGAGGAGACTAATTTTAATCTGTAGCAGCATCTTGATGTTGTGCGCAGCGGTGGCGAGCCGGGCATCGGTGATCGACGCCCCTCACAACAGCAGCAACGGCATAAGTTGTACTACCTGTCACAGTTATTCGCTGTGGTGGCAGTACTCGCCGGCCACCACCACCAGCACGCCCGACAAGGCGACGGTGGTGAACGCGGTGTGTTCCACCTGCCATGGTGCGGGCGGCACCGCCCCCCAGGCGGTGACCCATTCGTCCACCACCATCGGCTCGACCACCTACGGCACCTGGAGCCAGGGCTGCACCGACTGCCACAACCCTCACTACCAGAGCCAGTTGGCCTGGATAGGCACCACCCCCTCGCCCTACCTGGTGACCGGCAGCATTTCCTCGGTCACTTACGACAGCGTGGCCAACCAGAGCACCATCACCTACGCCGGGGCGACTAGCAACACCAACTGGCCGGTGACCGCCTGGAACAACAAGAGCCTCGCCAACCCCAGCCGGGGTTTGATTTTTGTCCAGGACCAGACCCTGGCCTCGAATACTTATTCTATAGTCTCCGCCACCGCGACGCAGGTGGTGGTCAAGGGCCAGATCGACCCCAACTCGGTGAATCCGGCCTATATCAACCCCACCACCAACGTTCAGAACGCCCCCACCTGCAACACCTTTGGCTTGATTTACGGCCAGTTGATCTCGAACTC
>JAJYJA010000212.1 GCA_021789795.1 Deltaproteobacteria bacterium
GCCAGGCGGCTCGCCTGATCGAGAACCCCTATCACCCCGACCAGGGCCTCCAGGCGGTGGCCGCCTTCGTGGCCCCGGCCCACACCAGTATCCTGACGGCGGCCTTTGAGCGGGAGGCCGCGGAAGGCATCCCGCCCCTGCCCTTGTTCGCCTACACCGCCGTGGGCTGGCATGAGGGCCGGTTCTGGGTGGCCGCCTTCCGCAGCGACCCGAGCGACCGTCAGGACGCCCGCCGTTTCGATCCCCGTAAGATCAAGGCCCGCACCCTGGCCGCCCTGGCCCGTCACCCGGACAACCGCTTAATCCAGCACCTGGGCAAGTGCAGCCTGACCTACGGCTGCCCGGCGGCCAAGAACCTGTTCCTGGGCCGGGAGGAGGCGCCGTTGCCCACCTCGCCGGCCTGCAACGCCAACTGCCTGGGCTGCATCTCCCTGCAACCGTCGGGCTGTTGTCCCTCCACCCAGGAGCGCATCCGGTTCGTGCCCAGCCCCCAGGAGATCGTCGAGGTGGCGGCCCCTCACCTCCAGGCGGTGGAACGGGCGGTGGTGAGCTTCGGCCAGGGCTGCGAGGGCGAGCCCCTGTTGCAGGCCCCGGTGATCGAGCAGGCCATCCGCCGTATCCGCCGGGCAACCAGCCGGGGCACGGTCAACTTAAACACCAACGCCAGCCTGCCGGAGGCGGTGGCCCGTCTGGCCGAGGCCGGGCTCGACAGTATCCGGGTGAGCTTAAACAGCGCCCGGCCCAGGGAGCATGGCCTCTATTACCGGCCTCGGGGCTTCGGATTCGAGGAGGTGCGCCAGTCGATACGCGAGATGAAGCGGCGGGGGCGTTTCGTGAGCTTGAACTACTTTATCTGCCCTGGGGTGACGGACTCGGAGCCCGAGATCAGCGCCTTCTGCCAGTTGATCGACACCTGCCGGCCCGACTTCATCCAGCTCCGCAACCTGAACCTGGACCCGGACTGGTATCTGGAAACCATCCAGCATCCCCAGGGGGCGCAAGCCATCGGCATCCCGGCCTGGCTGGCGCTGATGAAGAAACGCTTCCCCGCCCTGCGCTACGGGTACTTCAACCCGCCGCTCAGGCCGTAGCAAAAGGGTTTGCGCTTTGCCAAACAACCGGCTATAGTCCTACTCCGTGTCATAACCACCTGGCGGGACGTTTGGCTCTCCGGCCCCGTTAAGTCTAGCAATTAGAGGTCAGCACCATGCAACAGAAACCCATCCGCCTGCGCGATTGCCAAAAGCACTACACCTACGACCAGGACAAGGCCTGCACCCCGGTGGAGACCGTGGATCGCTTCCTGGCCCGGCTTGAAGAGGTGAACCTGGACATCTTGAAGGAGGTCGTCCGCATCGACACCGGACGCCTGGACATCCCGGTGTATTTCAGCGTCTGCGGCGAGGATGCCCGGGGGATCATCGGCACCAAGAAGCAGATGGGCAAGGGCAGCACCCCGGAGCAGTCCCGGGCCAGCGCCTGCATGGAGCTGGCCGAGCGGTTCAGCTTCTTCAGCTTCATCAAAAACCCGGCAAACTTCCTCACCGCCACCTATGCCGAGATCAAGCGGAGCGGCCAGCCGCTGCTGCCCGTCTCCCGGCTGCTGCAATCGGTGCACGACACCACCACCGATCCCGATCTCCTCGAACGGCTGCTCGCCGACCTCCCCATCCAATGGGCCTGGGCCACCAACCTGGGCCGGGAAGAGGAGGTGCTGGTGCCGTTTAGCTGGTTCTTCGCCATCAACGAGTTCAACGGCCCCTCGGCGGGCAACACCTACGAAGAGGCGATAAGCCAAGGGATCTGCGAGATCGTCGAGCGCCACGTCTGCGCCCTGGTCAGCCACCGGCGGCTGGCCACCCCGGCCATCAACCCGGAGAGCGTGACCGATCCCGTGGCCCGGCAACTGCTTAACAAGTTTGCCAAAAATGGCATCGAGCTGTATTTGAACGACTTTACCCTGGACACCGGCATCCCCACGGTGGCGGCCCTGGCCATCGACCGCAGCACCTTCCCCGCCCTAAGCGAGATCGTCTATACCGCCGGCACCACCCCCAACCCGGAAAAGGCCTTGATTAGGGCCTTGACCGAGGTGGCGCAACTGGCCGGCGACTTCCACACCAAGGCCAACTACGTGGCCAGCGGCCTGCCCAAACCGCTCAGCCTGGACGAGGTGCCCTATCTCACCCATCCCGGCGCCAGCATCTCTATCGGCCAGATGCCGGACCTGGACGATGCCAACATCCGGGTCGAGATCGAGCGGATGCTCGCCGCCCTGAAGCGGCTGGACATGGAGGTCTATCTCCTGAACACCGTCCACGACCAGCTCCAGATCCCGGCCATCTACACCATCATCCCTGGGGCGCATTTCCGGGAGCGGTCGATGATCAACAACGTGGGGCTGTTCGCCGCCAAGCTGGTGGCCGAGCACACCCCCGATCAGGAGGCCTGTTGCCGGCGTTTGCGGGCCATGCAGGGGTTGTTGCCCAACGCCTATTATCTGGATTTCTACCTGGGCCGCGGCCTGCACGCCCTGGGCCGCCACCAGGAGGCATTGACCCATCTGGAGCGGGCGCTGGAACTGCGACCCGAGGCCGAGGACGTGCCTTACATCTATTCCCACCTGGGGGCCTGCCTGCGGGATCAGGGGCGCTACCAGGAGGCCATCGCCGTCCTGCAAAGGGGGATCGAGCACGACGAGGAGCGGCCCGACCTCCACAACATGCTGGGCGTCTGCCACTACAAGCTCGACCAGTATCAGCACGCCATCAACCACTTCCAGCGGGCGGTGGATCTTGCCCCCTCTTCGGCCATCGACTACGCCAACCTGGGGGTCAACTACCGGAAGCTTAACAACCTGGGCCTGGCCGAGCAGTGCTTTGAACTGGCCCTGTCGCTCGACCCGTCCATCGACTTCGCCCGCGAGCACCTAAGCCAGATCCGCGGGCCGGGTTGAGCGGGCTATTTGTGGGCCAGGCCGGCAAACTGTCCTTGCCAAGGCCGGGAGTATCCGGTATATTGGCCTCGACTTTTTCAAAGTCGATTCCGTGGTGGGCGTAGCTCAGTTGGTCAGAGCGTCGGGTTGTGGCCCCGAAGGTCGTGAGTTCGAGCCTCATCGCTCACCCCAGTAAAATCAAGGCCTTGCAGGTGTTAATCTGCAAGGCCTTTTCCTTTTCCGTCACCACCGTGGTGACGGAAAATTGCTCATGATTGCGAAGATCTCTCCAAATACTTCTGCTCCACCTTGGGCGCAAACGCGCACCCCAAAAAGGCAAAAACAATCACTTGGCCGTCATTGCCGCCCTTGCCGGTGACGACCAACCAGCCGAAGGCGATTGCCGCCAGAAGTTAGATTAGGCACATGAGACGCATGGCCGATTTGTTGCCGTTATCTTCCGAGAGAAATCCGTTCATTTCTTGATGTCCTCCATCACAAGGCCGGGCTTTCCATTGCCCCAGCGGGCAGGCATAGCATACGCAAGGCCGGGACAATATCCGGGTGGCGCATGATTGCAGATAGGGGAGTGCCGAAGGCGTTTACGCGCCACAAGGCAATGTTGTTGTCCTCCGCCGCCTGAATACCCCGGATAGCCGTCGCCGTCCTTAACCTTACCCCGCTGGAAAAAAAATCGGCGCGGCGCCTGTTTTGGCTTTCCGGTTCGGAGGCTGGTTTGTTATTGGCAACAGGCGCTTGACAGCGATAGAAGCGTGGCGGTGGTGCTTGAGGAAGGGTGTCTGGCGGGGATC
>JAJYJA010000030.1 GCA_021789795.1 Deltaproteobacteria bacterium
AACGCCTTCTCATCCATGTGTCACCCCCACCCCTTGCCCCTTGTTAACCTCGCCCCTGTCAATCCTAGCACGCCCCCCGCCGGGAAACCAAGCCTTTTCTGATGCTTATCCGCCAGGCGGCCGGCAATAATCAAGCTCCAGAAAGCGCTCCACCACCTGGGGGTCGAACTGGCTACCCGAGCCGGCCAGGATATGGGCGCAGACCTCCTCGGTCTTCCAGGCCCCGTGGTAGCGCCGTTCGCTGACCAAGGCGTCCCAGACATCGGCCACCGCGAAGATCCTGGCCGCGAGCGGGATCTCCTCGCCCTTCAGGCCCCGGGGGTAGCCGGAGCCGTCCCAGCGCTCGTGGTGGCAGTAGGGGATGGCAATCGCCGGGCGCAGGAACTCGATGCCGGAGAGCATATTCCGGGCGTGCTCGGGGTGGCGCATCATCACCGCCATCTCCTCCTCGCTCAAGGGCCCGTCCTTCATCAGGATGGCGTCCGGCACCCCCATCTTGCCGATGTCGTGCAGCAAGGCCCCGAACTTCAAGTAACGCCGCTCTTCGGGGGTGAAGGCAAAGCCCTCGGCCAGGCGCATGGTCAGCTCGCAGACCCGCTGGGTATGGCCCTCGGTCTCCTTGTCCCGCAGCTCCAAGGCCCGGCCCCAGCCCTCGATGGTCGATTCGTAGGCGACCTTGAGCTCCTCGTTCAGCCGGGAGATCCGCCCCTCGTCCCGGCGGATCTGGCGCATGGCCAGCCGCGACAGACGCATGGCCAGAAACACGAACACCGCCCCGCCCAGATAGACGGTGCCCACCATGTACTCCGCCGGCCCCGGCGGCACCTGGGCCTTGGCCAGCACCTGGGCGCTGTAGCCCAGAAGGAAGAAGCCGATCAGGCTCTCCAGGACGTGCCAACGCGGGAGCAGGGCCGCGGGGATCAACTCGCCGATCCGGCGGCTCTGGTACAGGGAGGCCACCAGAAAGCCCATCCCCAAGACGATGGTCGGGTGATAGAGACTCATTTCACTTACCCCCGGTTACCGTTGGCAATCCCCGCCCGGGCGTGGTCAACCACCCCGAACGGCCGCCAGGCCTGGCGGTACAGTTCGATCAGCGCCGCCTCGATTTCCCGGCGATGTTCCTCAAGGCCCTGGGCCGTCAAACCGGCGGGCACGGAAATCGGCTCTCCGAAGCACATGTTCACCCTGGCAAAGGGCTTGGGCAGGGCGGTGCGGTCCCAACTGCGGAAGGCCCAGTAACGATCCGCCCCCCAGGCCAGGGGCAGGATGGGCGCCCCGGTCTTGCTGGCCAAGAGCACCACCCCGGCCTGAAGCTTCAAGGCCGGCCCCTGGGAGCCGTCACCGACAATCGCCGCCCGCCGGCCATGATCCCGCATCTGGGCCATCATCTCCTTTAAGGCCATAAGTCCGCCCTTGGTGCGCGAACCCCGCACCGTGACCTGCCCCATGAGGTGCAGGGCCCGGGCGATATACTCGGCGTCCTCGCTGGCGCTGGCCATGATCACCCAGCCCCGGCCCTCAGCCCGAGACATGCCGTAGAGGAGGGAGTAATGCCACATGCAGGCGATGAAGGGCTGGCCGCTGGCAAGCAGCCGCTGGTAATGCCCCGCCCCCGGCGTCGTCTCCCGGACGGTGGCGAACAGGGCCCGGGTCAGGGCGAGATAGAGCCGCGGCCCCACCGCCAGGGCCAAGCGCTGCCGCCAGCCCGTTTTCACAGCCAGGCGAGCTCCAGCTCCCGCAACCTCTTGATCCGGTCGCGCAGAGAGGCCGCCTCCTCGAAGGCCAGCTCCGCCGCCGCCTCGCGCATCTCGGCGGTCAGGGCCTTGATCTCCCGCCGCAGCCCGGCCAGGTCCTGGTAATCGGCCCCCGACTCCGCCGTCTGGGGTGGCGACACCGCCGCCTGGGGGTAGATGGTCTCGGTGATGTCCTTGATCGCCGAACGGATGGTGGTCGGGGTGATGCCGTGCCGCTGATTGTAGGCCAGCTGCCGCGCCCGGCGGCGGCTGGTCTCCTCGATGGCGCTGGCCATGGACTGGGTCACGGACGAGGCGTAGAGGATTACCTTGCCGCTGACGTTCCTGGCCGCCCGGCCACAGGTCTGGATCAGGGAGCGGTGGCTGCGCAGGAAGCCCTCCTTGTCGGCGTCCATGACCGCCACCAGCGACACCTCGGGGATGTCCAGGCCCTCGCGCAGCAGGTTGATGCCAATCAGCACCTGGAACACCCCCCGCCTCAGGTCGCGGATCAGCTCCACCCGCTCCAGGGTCTTGATGTCGGAATGGAGGTAACGCACCATGACCCCCAGGTTGCCGTAGTAATCGGTCAGATCTTCCGCCATGCGCTTGGTCAGGGTGGTGACCAGCATCCGTTCGTCGCGGCTGGCCCGCGCCCTGATCTCGGCGAGCAGGTCATCTACCTGGCTCTCCGCCGGCCGCACCTCGATCTCCGGGTCCAGGAGGCCGGTGGGCCGGATGATCTGCTCCACCACCACCCCGCCCGTCTGCTTCAGCTCGTAGTCGCCGGGGGTGGCGGAGACGAAGATCACCTGCCGCACCCGGGCGTCGAATTCGGCAAAACGCAGCGGCCGGTTGTCGAGTGCCGAGGGCAGCCGGAAACCGAACTCCACCAGGGTCTCCTTGCGGGAACGGTCGCCCCGGAACATACCGCCGATCTGGGGTACGGTGACGTGGCTCTCGTCGATAAACACCAGGAAATCGTCAGGGAAATAATCGAGCAGGGTGGGCGGCGGCTCGCCGGGCAGGCGGCCGGTCAGGTGGCGGGAGTAGTTCTCGATGCCGTTGCAGTAGCCGAGCTCGCCCATCATCTCCAGATCGAAGTCGGTGCGCTGCTCAAGCCGTTGGGCCTCCAGCAGCCGGCCCGCGGCCTGGAGTTCGGCCAGCCGGGCCGCAAGCTCCTCCTTGATCGCCGCAATCGCGGTCTGCAAGCGCTCCTTCGAGGTGACGAAGTGGCTGCCAGGGAAGACAGTCACCGTCTCCAGGCTCGCGAGCGCCACCCCCCGCAGGGGGTCGATCACCCGGATGGCCTCCACCGTGTCGCCGAAGAACTCGACCCGCAGAGCCCGCTCCTCCTCGTAGGCGGGGAAGATCTCCAGCACGTCGCCCCGCACCCGGAAGACGCCGCGATGAAAGGACATCTCGTTGCGCTCGTAGAGCATGGCGGTCAGCCGGCGCTGCACCTCGGGCAGGGGCCGCTCCTCGCCGACGGTGAAGACCAGGTCCATGCCGCTGTACTCCTCCGGCGAGCCCAGACCGTAGATGCAGGACACCGAGGCCACGATCAACACGTCCCGCCGGGTGAGCAGCGACCGGGTGGCGGAGTGGCGCATGGTGTCGATGGCCTCGTTGATCGCCGAATCCTTCTCGATGTAGGTGTCGGATTGGGGAATATAGGCCTCGGGCTGGTAGTAGTCGTAGTAGGAGACGAAATACTCCACCGCGTTCTCGGGGAACAGGGCCTTGAATTCGGCGTAGAGCTGGGCGGCCAGGGTCTTGTTGGGGGCCATGACCAGGGCCGGACGGTTGGTCTGGGCAATGACCTGGGCCATGGTGAAGGTCTTGCCGGAGCCGGTCACCCCCAGGAGCACCTGGCTGCGGCGGCCCGCCTCGATCCCGGCGACCAGGGCGGCGATGGCCAGGGGCTGATCGCCGGCGGGGGAGAATTCGCTGGTAAACTTGAACAAGCTGGCGCGGCGGGCCGGCGGCATCACCCAGGGGTCAGCCGCCCAACGGCCCCCGCCGTCCGGCGGCCATCTGGATGGTGGCCGGGCCCAGGGGCTGACCGCTGGTCATGGCCTCCAGGCAGGCGACGTAGAGCAGGCGGTTGATCTCCCGGGGGACGCCGCGGGAGAGTTCGTGCAGCAGGCCGTAGGTCTCGGGAGGCAGCCGGGAAGGGTCGCCGCCGCACTTCAGAATCCGGTACTTGACGTACTGCTCCAGCCCCTCCACGCCCAGGGGGGCGAGCCGGACCGCGAAGGTAATCCGGCCCTTAAGCGAGGCGTGGGCCGGGGCGGTAAGACGGCGGGCCAGGCCGGGCTCGGCGACCAGGAGCACGGTGACCAGCTTTTCCTGCTCGGTCTCCAGGTTAGACATAGCCCGCAGGCTGTGCAGGGCATCGGCGGCCAAAAAGTGGGCCTCGTCGATGACGATGACCAGCCGCCGGCCCTCCTCCACCAAGCGCCGGGCCTGCCCCTGAAGCTGAACCAGCCGTTCCGAGGCCAGCCGGGCCGGGGCCGTCTCCAGACCGCCCAGGATGGCCCCCAGGAGGGCGGTCTTGCCCATGCCGGGGAAGACCGAGACCAAGACCGGGGTGAAACGTTCCCGGTCGAGCGAGCGCAGCACCACCTGGGCGGCCAGGGTCTTGCCGGTGCCCGAGGGGCCGTCCAGCAGGATCAGGGCGTGCCGCTCCTCGATGCCGATCTTGAGTTTCACCACCGCCTCCTCGTGCTGTCGGGTGCGGAAGAAGAGCCGGGGGTCGATGGTATCCTGGAAGGGATTTTTCCGCAAACCCAACTGGTTGGCCCAGGGCGCGGTAAAGACGGGAGGGGGGAGGGACGGGCTGGCGAGGTGGTGAATCACGGGCATCTACCTCGAATCATATTTTGGTAACGTTTGAAGGCCGAGTTCAGCCGGGGCCGGTCGTGATCGCCGGCCAGCAAGGCCTGGGCGACGGCGATGGTGTTACGGCTGACCTTGGCGGTGGGGTCGAAGACCAGATACGGCGTCCGCCGGGCGATGGCCGCCCCCACGGCGCTGTCTTTCAGGATATAGCCGATATTGGCGATCGAGACACCCAAAAACTGCTGGCCGCAGTTGGAAAACCGGCGCGCCACCTCCGCCGCCTGCCTGAGGTTGGAGGCCATGTTGACCACCGAGTACAGGGGCCGGGAAAAATCGCGGGCGCACAGGGCCTTGAGCAGACCGTAGGCGTCGGCCAGGGAGGTGATGTCCGGGGTGAGCACGAAGAGCACCTCGTCGGCGGCCAGCAGGAAGTCCCGCACCCCGGCCCCCATGCCGGCCCCGGTATCGACGATGATGAGGTCGGCATGGCGCTCCATCCCCTCCAGGGCGGCGAGCAGCCGCCGCCGCTCCTCCGGGGTGCTGTCGGCCAAGGCCACCACCCCCGAACCGCCGGCCACGATCCCGATCCCCTCCGGGCCCTGGTTGATCAGCTCGCCGGGCGGCAGGTCGTTGGTGGTCAGGTCCTTCAAGCTGTAGGCCGGCTGGATGCCGGCCAGGAGGTGGATGTTGGCCATGCCCAGATCGGCGTCCAGCACCAGGGCCATCCGCCCCAGGCGCTGGCAGGCGATGGCCAGGTTCAAGGCCAGGTTGCTCTTGCCCACCCCGCCCTTGCCCGAGGTCACCGCGATCACCCGGGCGTAGCCCCGGCTCTCCGCCTCGCCGTCCGCCTCCGCTTGCCGGCGGTGGTGAATCTCGTGCACCTTAAGAAAGGCGTCCACCGCCGCCTCGTCGAAGAACAGGCCGTCGCCGCGCAGCACCGGCTCTGGCAGGTACTGGGCATATTCGGACTCGTAGAACCGGATCAGGCTCTCCTCCAGCCCGGTGCGGTACATCAGTTCCTCTATGGTCAAAAAACCGCTCATCGCCGGCCAGGTCATAAGTTATCCGTCATGATAAACGTCAAGGGCAAACCGCCACCGTCCGTTAGGCAATCGCGCCCGCAACCAGGCCAACCCCCTTCGGTCGGCCCACCGCTCAACCTCCCTCCGCGGGCCTCTCCGGCTCCGGGGAGCAGCGGTCGCCGACGCTGGCCAGGGCCTCGCTGACCTTGAGCAGCACCTTCTGCAACTGGAAGGGCTTCTTCAGGCAGGCGAAGGCCCCCTTGCGCACCGTGGCCCTGATCTCCTCCATCGAGGCCAGGCCGGTGATGATGATCACCGGGATGTCGGGATACTCCTGGCGGACAAACTGCAACACCTCCAGACCGTCCTTCCTGGGCATCCGAATGTCGAGCAGGAGCAGGTTGTACTTCTTGTACCTGAGCCTCCCGATCCCCTCCAGCCCGTCGTAGGCCCCGTCCACCTCGTAACCCGCCGACCGCAGGCACTCTTGCAGCATCTCGTTCAACAGCCGCTCGTCATCCACCACCAGGATCCGGCACACCTCCTCGCCCGGCTGACTCTCCTTGCGCTGCTGGTTCACCGCCTTCTTTAGGGCCTGCAAGCGGCTGCCCTGGTCGAGCGGCAGCCTAACGGTGAAGGTGGAGCCCACCCCCTCCTCGCTCCGCACCTGCAAGACGCCGCCGTTATGCTCGACGATGGAGTGGCAGATGGCCAGCCCCAGGCCGGTGCCCTCCCCCTGACGCTTGGTGGTGAAGAAGGGGTCGAAGATCTTGTTTAAATTCTCCCGGGCGATGCCGGTGCCGGTGTCGGTGACGGAAACCGCCAGCCGCCCGCGGCGGTCCACCTCGGCCCGCAGGCTGATGCGTCCACCGGCGGGCATGGCGTGGCTGGCGTTGATCAGGAGGTTCATGAACACCTGCTCGATCTGGCCGCCATCGACGTAGGCCAGGGGCAGATCGGCGGGGATCTGGTTATCCACCTTGATCTTGCTCATCGACACCCGGTCGCCGAGTACCGAGAGCACGTCGCGCATCACCTTGGCGAGATCGACGGCCTCAAGCTTGGGCTGGGTGGGCCGGGCAAAACCCATCAGCTCGCCGATGATCTTCGAGATCCGCTGCTCCTGGCCGAAGATGACCTTGAGCCGCTCGCGCAGCTCGGCCAGGTCGCCGCCCTGGGAGAGCAGGCGATCCATGATTTGCAGGTTGAGCGAGATGATGGTCAGGGGATTGTTGATCTCGTGGGCGGCGCCGGCGGCCAGCCGTCCGACCGTGGCCAGGCGGTGGGAGTGGAAGAGCTGGCGCTGGCCCTCCTCCATCTTGCGGGCCGTCTCGGCGATCTCCCGGGCCTGGGCCTCGAGTTCAACCTCAAGCAGGATGCGCTCCACGGCCCCGGCGGCACTGGAGGTAAAGAGCTCGAAGTGCCGGCCAAGCTGGCTGCCGCCCAACTCCTCCCGGCCCTGAAAATCGAGCATCAACTCGCCCACGATCCGCTCCGGCCGGCCACTGGAAGTCTTGTCGGCCACGAAGAAGGTGGCCATGAACCGCGAGCCGGCCAGGGTCTCGGCCAGGGCATCGAGACTGCCCCCGTGCTCGAAATCCACCGTCGCCTTGTTCAGCCGCCGCACCGCCTCGGCCTCGAGATCGGCGTTGGCCTGGGAGAGCACCCCCAGCACCGCCCCACCCCGGCGGGCGACCTCGAAGCCCTCCAGCCCGCCCTCGGTGGCGATCTTGCCGACAAAGGCGTCCCGCCGGGCATCCACCACCATGCACAGACAACGGGAAACCCCGAAGGCCTCCCGGGCCCCGGCGATGATCTCCTCCACCGCCCGCTCAACCGAAATCCCGGTCTTCAGGCGCCGGGTCATGGCGCAGATGGCGTCCAGCACCTGGTTGGCCTGGGCCAGCTCCCGGTTGCGCTGCTCCAGGCTGACCCCCACGCAACCCAAGGTCTGATTGGCGTTGCCCATCAGCCCCCGGTAGGTGTCGGCGTCGCCCAGCCCCAAGACCCCGGCCATCTCCTGGACCCGCTCCCCGGCCCGCCGCACCATCTCCTCGACCTCATCCGCGCCGATCTTGTGGTGCAACATGATATTTTCCAGGGCGAAATGGTAGCTCTGGTGATCGTAGGGCTTGGCGCTCAAAAAGTAACCAGAGCCGATGGCGTGGGTCACGGCCAGGACATCGGCGACCCGGATCAACTGGTGCAGGTTGGCGGGCTCGGGCCTGATGGCCGCGAAGACCGGCTGGTGATGCAGCCAGATGGCCTTGGCCAGGGGGGCGGGGAACAGCCACTGGGCCGCCACCATCTTGCCCACCTCGACGTGGGTGACCCCCATCAGCTCCTCCTCGATCTCCAGGGCCAGGGGGGCCTCGATGCCGTAGCCCCCCTGTTTTTCCAGCTCCTGGCAGACCTGGGCGAAGCCCTCGGGCAGGTGCAGAAAGCAGACCAGCTTGCCGATGTCGTGCACCAGGCCGGCGAGGTAGGCCTCATCGGGGTTGGCGAAGCCGAGCCTGGCGGCCAGGGACTCGGCCAAGGCCGCCACCCCGATGGAGTGGAGCCAGAACTGCACCAGGTCGTCCCGGCGACGGGCCAGGCCGCCGGTAAAGCAGTCGAAGACCGACACCGAGAGGATCAGGCAGCGGACGGTGGTGAACCCCAACAGGGAGATGGCCTTGGCGATGGTGGTGATCTCGGCCCGGGAGCCGACAAAGGCGGAGTTGGCGTAACGCAGGAGACGACCGGAGAGCACCTGGTCGTTCTTGAGCAGCTCGGCGATGGAGCCGAAACTCGACCGCTCCCCCTCCATCAGCCGGATGGCCTCCATGGCGATGGCGGGCAGGGTGGGAATTTTATCGATGTCAATGGGCTTATCGAAACGCGGCATCATACCTCCGTGTAGTTGCGCGTCATGGCTCAGCGAGCGAGCAAGAAACAACCTGAGCCATAAGTCTCACGGCCCCCGGAAGTGGTCGTAGCCCTTAAAGGCGATGTCCGTCACCCGGCCCTCCGCCTCCAGCCTCACCCCCGCCCCGGCCACCACCTCGCCCACCGCGAAGAGCTGGCCGCCGCAGGCCAGGCGGGCAAGCCCCCCCAACCGTCCGGCGGCCTCGGGCGGAGAGGTGAACAAAAGCCGGTAGTCCTCGCCGCCGGATATAGCCAGCGGCAGCGGATCGAGCCCGAGCGAGGCCGCCGCTTCCCGCACCGAATCGGGAAGTGGCAGCCGCTCGGCAAAGACCCTGGCCCCCACCCCGCTCTCGGCGCCGATCTGGGCCAGATCGGTGGCCAGGCCGTCGGACATGTCGATCATGGCCGAGACCAGACCCGAGGCGGCCAGGGCCGGGCCCAGGGCGGCCTCGGGGGCCGGATCGAGATGGGCGGCGAGCAGCTCGGGATAGCGCCGGCCCAACTCGACCCTCCCCTCCCGGCAGATGGCCAGACCCAGGGCGGCCAGGCCCAACCCGCCGCTCACCCAGATCAAATCACCGGGCCGGGCCCCGGAACGGTACAGCACCCGGCCCTCCGCCGCCTCGCCCAGGACGGTCACCGACAGGGCCAGCCCCCCCTTACTGGCCACCGTGTCACCGCCGATCAAGGTCAGCCGGTGACGCGTAAGGGCTTCCATGATGCCGCGGGTCAGGCCCTCCAGCACCTCCACCGCCAGTCCTGGCGGCACGGCCAGGGAGAGGAGGGCGAAGCGGGACTCGCCGCCCGAGGCCGCGATGTCGCTCACGTTCACCGCCACCGCCTTGCGGCCCAGAAGCTCGGGCGGGTGCCAGGCGAGATCGAAGTGCACCCCCTCCATCAGGGTGTCGGTGGTGATCAGGGTCAAGCGGCCCGGGCCGGGCGGATCGAGCACGGCACAGTCGTCGCCGATCCCCAGCCGCAGACCGGGACCGACCCTGGCCGCCTGACGCCGCAGGCGGTCGATTATCTCCCGCTCCGAGAGCATCCGGTCGCCAACCTACTTCACCCGCTTGAGGGCGGGCCGAGGCCGGACGGACTTCCCCGGCCCGGGAGGAACCCGTTTGACCGAGAAGTCCACCGCCTGCACAAAACGGCCGTCACCCTCCATGGTGAAGGTCTCCTGGCCGGTAAACTGCGGCTCACGCAGGGTCCAGACCACCTCCTGGGGCGGCACACCCAACACCTGCATGGTCACCCGCCACCACTCGTCGCGCCGGAACTCGTCGCGGCTGATGTCGGTCACCAGGGCGTAGAAAACCGCCCGGTTGCGCTCCACCGCCACCAGAATCACATCGCCAGGCACGGTGGTATCCTTGAAGGGAATAATCTTCCTCAACTCCCGCACCATCGCCTCCATGCCCGCCTCCCACATCGTGGTACAAGAATCACCGCCCCGCCGCCGACTAAATAACTATCACAAGCCATTAGTGTATGAGAAAAAAAATAAAAAAGTCAACCATAAAAGTCACTTTCAAACTATCCTGCGGGGGTCAGCTTTGGGGTCAGGTCTTGAAATAATATATCAGGTCTCAGCGATTGCATTATTACAAGACCTGACCCCAAGAGTGATTACAAGACCTGACCCCAAGAGAGTACAACCCAGGGCCTTACTCTGCCGAGGCTAAGGCCAGCAGCCGGCGGACGGCGTCTATATCCTTGCGGCCCGGGCGGATCTCCACCCCCGAGTTTACGTCCACCGCGTAGGGCCGGGTCTGGCGGATGGCGGCCTGGATATTGTCCGGGTTTAAGCCGCCGGCCAGAATCAGGGGGCCGGGTAGGGAAAGGGAATTAACCAGACCCCAGTCGAAGGCCTGGCCGGTACCCCCGGCGATGCCCGGCTGGTAGGTGTCGAGCAGGAAGGCGGCGGCCGCCTGACGGTAGCCTTCCGTCACCGGCCGGGCCTCCGGCCCCACCCGGAAGACCTTGATCACCGGCAAGGCCATGAGACGGCAGTAGTCCGGTGATTCGGCGCCGTGGAGCTGGATGACGGTGAGCCCGCAGTCGCGGGCGATGGCGTTCACCTCCGCCGCCGCCTGATCCATGAACACCCCCACCTTGGCCACCAGGGGCGGCAAGGCAGCGACGATGGCCCGTACCCGCTCCGGGCTGACATACCGGGGGCTGTTCCTCACGAAGATGAAGCCCAGGGCATCCACCCCCAGGCCGGCGATGGCCAGGGCCTCGGCCTGGTCGGTGATGCCACAGACCTTGATCCGGGTGCGCATGGCCTAGGCCTCGCCCCGCAGATCCTTGAGCGCCTGGCAACGGTCGGCCTGGCGCATCAGGCTCTCGCCCACCAGGGCGGCGGCCACCCCCTGCCCGGCCAGCCGCTGCATGTCCCGGTGATCCCTGATCCCGGACTCGCTGACCACCGGGATATCCCTGGGGATTTCGGCCATCACCCGCAAGGTGGTGCCGAGATCGACGGTGAAGTCCCGCAGGTTGCGGTTGTTGATCCCGATCAGCCGGCTGCCGGCGGCCAGGGCCAGCTCGGCCTCGGCCTCGTCGTGCACCTCGACTAAGCTGTCCATGCCCAGCTCCGTGGCCAGCACCTGATAGTCGGCCAGTTGCCGGGGGGCGAGGATGGCGGCGATCAGGAGGATGGCGTCGGCCCCGAAGAGGGCGGCCTCCCGGACCTGGATCTCGTCGATGATGAACTCCTTCCTGAGCACCGGCAGGTTCACCGCCGCCCGCACCAGGGGGATATAGGCCAGGGCGCCCTGGAAGTACGACTCGTCGGTCAAGACCGAGATGGCCTGGGCCCCGCCGGCTGCGTAATCACGGGCGATGGCCGCCGGGTCGAAGTCGGGACAGATCACCCCCTTGGAGGGCGAGGCCTTCTTGGCCTCGGCGATCACCGCCAACCCCGGATAATCAAGCAAGGCCCGCCTGAAGCCCCGGGACTTAGGCATCTCGCCCTCCGGCGCCGTCAGGCCCCGCGCCTTTAGCGCCCGCACCTCCTGGCGCTTGGTCTCCACAATTTTATCGAGGATCATGACGCCGCCCCCTGGCTGTCACGGCAGAAGGCCACCAGGGCCGCGAGTTTGGCCGCGGCCTGGCCGGAGTCGAGCAACTGGGCGGCCAGGATGACGCCATGCCGGATGTCCTCGGCCCGGCCCGCCACCATCAGCGCCGCCCCGGCGTTTAAGAGCACCATCTCCCGCCGGGGGCCGGGGGAGCCGTTCAGCACCTCCCACACCAGGGCCGCCGACTCCTCGGGGGTGGCGCCACCCTTGACCGCCGCCAGCGGCGCCCGGCTCAGGCCCAGCTCCTCTGGGGTCAGGGTGTAGGTGCGCACCGTCTCCCCGCAGACCTCGGAGACCCGGCTGGGAGCGGTGACGGTAAGCTCGTCGATGTTGCCCTCGCCCCAGACCACCATCGCCCGCCGCACCCCGAAATTCACCAGGGTCTGGGCGACCTTCTCGGTCAGGCCGGCGTCGTAAACCCCGAGCAGATAGGCGTTGGCCCGGGCGGGGTTGGTGAGCGGGCCGAGAAGGTTAAACAGCGTGCGGATGCCGATCTCCCGGCGGGGGCCGATGGCGTGTTTCATCGCCCCGTGCAGCTTGGGGGCGAACATGAAACCGATCCCCACCTGGCGGACGCAGCGGCCAATCTGCTCCGGGCTCAGATTAAGATCCACCCCCAGCGCCTCCAGGACATCGGCGCTGCCGCAACGGCTGGAGACCGAGCGGTTGCCGTGCTTGGCCACCGCCACCCCCGCCGCCGCCACCACCAGGGCCGAGGTGGTGGAGACGTTGAAGGTCCCGGACAGGTCGCCGCCGGTGCCCACGATGTCCATCAACAACTCGCCAGGGGCGGCGGCCTCGACCGGGGTGGCCTTCTCCCGCATCACCCGGGCGGCGCCGGTGATCTCGGCCACCGTCTCGCCCTTCATCCGCAAGGCGGTGAGCAAGGCGCCGATCTGGGCCCCGGTGGCCTGGCCGGTCATGATCTCCTCCATCACCTCGACCATCTCCGCCTCCGGCAGGTCGCGGCCCTCCACCAGCCGGGCGATCGCCTCCCGGATCATGGCCGGCCCTCCTGCCCCTCAAGCATCTCCTGGTAATTGGGGGAGACGAAGTTCGCAAGCAGCCGCACCCCGTCCGGGGTCATGATCGACTCGGGGTGGAACTGCACCCCCTCCACCGCCAGGGTCTTGTGGCGCAGGCCCATCAGCTCGCCCTGGTCGGTGCGGGCGGTGACCGTCAAGCAGTCGGGCAGGCCCGCGTCCGCCACCACCAGGGAGTGGTAACGCATGGCCGCAAAGGGCTGCGGCAGGCCGGTGAACACCCCCTTGCCGTCGTGGCTCACCGGGCTGGTCTTGCCGTGCATGAGGCGTCCAGCCCGCACCACTTTACCCCCGAAGGCCTGGCCGATGGCCTGATGCCCCAGGCAAACCCCCAACACCGGCACCTTGCCGCTGAAGTGGCGGATGGCGGCCATCGAGATCCCGGCCTGCTCCGGGGCGCAGGGCCCGGGCGAGATCAGCAGCCGCGTGGGGTTCAGGCGGGCGATGGTCTCGATGTCCACCTGATCGTTGCGGAAGACCGTAATTTCGAGGCCCAGGCCCAGGCCGCCGATGGTCTGGACGATGTTGTAGGTGAACGAATCGTAGTTGTCGATGATGACGATCATCTCAAGAGCCCCCCCTCCGCCAGTTTCACCGCCCGCCGCAAGGCCATCGCCTTGTTGACGGTCTCCTCGAACTCGGTCGCGGGGTCGGAATCGGCCACGATCCCGGCCCCGGCCTGCACCCAGAGGTCATCGCCCCGCAGGACAAAGGTGCGGATGGCGATGCAGATGTCCATGTTGCCGGAAAAACCAAAATAGCCCACCGACCCGGCATACGGCCCCCGGCGCTCCGGCTCCAGCTCCTCGATGATCTCCATGGCCCGAATCTTGGGGGCGCCGCTCACCGTGCCGGCGGGGAAGCAGGCCTTGAGCACGTCGAACTGATCCCGGCCCGGCAAAAGCCGGCCATGCACCCCGGAGACGATGTGCATGACGTGGCTGTAGCGCTCGACCACCAAGAGGTCGCGGGTTTCCACCGTGCCGTAGCGGCAGACCCGGCCCAGGTCGTTGCGGCCCAAATCCACCAGCATCAGGTGCTCGGCCCGCTCCTTGGGGTCGGCGAGCAGCTCTCGCTCCAGGGCCAGGTCTTCCTCCGCGCCCGCCCCCCGGCGGCGGGTGCCGGCGATGGGACGCACCTCCGCCTCCTCGCCCTCCAGACGCACCAAAATCTCGGGCGAGGAACCAACCTGGACGATGTCGTCCAGCTTCAGGAAGAACAGATAGGGGCTGGGGTTTACGTGCCGCAAGGCCCGGTAGAGCAAGAAGGGATCGAGATCGGTCTTGCTGTGGAAACGCTGGGAGAGCACCACCTGGATGATGTCGCCGGCCAGGATGTACTCCTTGGCCCTCTCCACCATGGCCATGAACTCCTCCCGGCTCATGTTGGCGGAGAACTCGTGAGTCGTGCCGGGGGCGGGACGGCTCACCTCGGGCGGCAGGGGGCCGCGCAGCCTGCCGATCACCGCCTCGATCTCCGCCACCGCCTCCTGGTACAGACGCTCGGGGTCGGCCTGCCCCCCGGCAGGCACCCAGTTGACCACGGTGATGGTCTGGCGGATCGAGTCGCAGACCAAGACCAGCTTGGGCACCATCAGGGAGGAGTCCGGGAATCCGGCCCGCTCCGGCTTCAAGGCCGGCAGTCGCTCCATGAAGCGCACCAGGTCGTAGCCCAGAAAACCCACCGCCCCGCCGAAGAACCGCGAGGGATAGCCGGGGTCGCGGGGGGCGAAGGAGCGCAGCAGCTCCTTTAGGGCCGCGACGGGGTCGCCGGTGGCGCGCTCGATCCTCCCGCCCCGGCGCACCTCGATCTCCTCGCCCCGGCTGGTGAAGGTGGCCAGGGGATTTAAGCCGATGAAGGAGTAACGGCCCCACTTCTCGCCCCCCTCCAGGCTCTCCAACAGAAAGGCGTGCCGCTGGTCCAGGGCCACCTTGGCGAAGGCGGTCAACGGGGTGTCCAGATCGGCCACGATCTCGCGGCACACCGGCACCAGGCCGGCCTGGGCCGCCAAACGGCGGAAATCCGCCCGCTCGGGTTCTATCATCTCCTTGTCTCCCGCAAAAAAAAGCCACGGCGCCGTTAATCGGCCCATGGCTTTTCTTGTCAATCCTAGCTCACCAATCAGGCAACGGCGCTTCCCCGTCAGCCCGCTGGGCTGACTACTCTAACGCTGGCGACGCCAACCTCTGGTCAATCTTGCCTCTTGCACCGCTAACTCCCTCGCCCGCCTAAGCCTGGACCCCGGCGACAAAGGCGTTGACCCGCTTGGTGAGCCGGGAGACCTTGCGGGAGGCGGTCTTCTTGGGCACCGCGCCCTTGACCGCCACGTGGTCGATCACCGGGATGGCGGCCTTTAGTGCCGCCTGGGCCTTGTCCGCCGACTGCTCCTCGATAGCGGCGAACACCGCCTTGATCGCGGTCTTCATCTTGCTCTTGTGGGTACGATTCCGCAGGTTGCGAGCCTCGCTCTGCCGGATCCTCTTGATTGCCGACTTGTGATTAGCCAAAACGTCTCTCCTTGCAAATCTTGATCTTTGCCGCCCGCGCCCGGCACCGCCAGGGCCTCAGGCCGATGTTTAATTGAAGTTGGAAAACATAAATGATCCGTCTCTCCCTGTCAAGAGAAGAAACAAGGGGCCAACGCAAGTTTGCTGACGTCGCCAAAAGACCGCCCTACTGCGGCGCGGGACGGTTGAATATCGGCCCTTTTGCTTAGCCATCGGCTACCTTTGGGCAAGATCAGCAAGTTTGCCCGGCCCCGGCCTTTTTTTCCCGACCCCACAACAACGCTTGAGTTGTCCGAACAATTCGATTTAATATAAATAACCATCCCGGTTGACCAGACCAGGGATCGTTGCGGGCCTCTCGCTCCCGCCCCGTCGCTTCCCAAACCCCACGGCGTCACCATAATGCTTGAGACCCTGCACTCGCTGCGCTGGCAAGACATAACCGACATCCTGCTCGTGGCTTTCATCATCTACCGGGCCATCTTAATGATCCGGGGCACCCGGGCGGTGCAGATGCTGGCCGGAATCGGGGTCCTGACCGTGGTCTATTTCGGGGCCAAGGAACTGGAGCTGATGACCCTGTACTGGCTGCTCGGCACCCTGCTCAACTCCATCTTCCTGATCATCGTCATCGTCTTTCAGCGCGACATCCGCAAGGCCCTGGTGCAGGTGGGCCAGGCCTCGCCATTCACCAAGCCGGTGGAGGACAAGGAATCCGATCTTCACGAGGTGGTGACCGCGGCCCGTCAGCTCGCCCAGCGCAAGATCGGGGCCTTGATCATCCTGGAGCGAGAGACCGGGCTCAAGGACTACCTCGACTCCGGCCAGGCAATCGACGCCAAGCTGAGCAGCGGCCTGTTGATCAGCATCTTCATGCCCGGCTCGCCCCTGCACGACGGCGGGGCGGTGGTGGGGGCGGGCCGCATCCACTCCGCCCGCTGCGTCCTGCCGCTGACCAAGAGCCCCTACATCTCCAAGCACCTCGGCACCCGCCACCGGGCCGCCATCGGCCTCTCCGAGGAGACCGACGCGGTGGTGGTGGTGGTCTCGGAGGAGACGCGCCAGATCTCGCTGGCCCAGCACGGGGCCATCACCACCAACCTCTCGGAGGGCGAGCTGCGCAACCGGCTGCGGGAGATCCTGGTCACCAAGAAGGACAAGCCGGCCTCGCTCTCGACGCTGAAAAGCTGGTTAAATCGCCCATGATCCCCTCGCCGCCCAAACTCTCCTGGTCCAAGGACTGGTTCATCAAGCTGATCTCGCTTCTGTTCGCCGTCTTCCTGTGGTATTTCGTGTCCAGCGAGGACCAGGTGGACATGAACGTCCAGGTGCCGGTGGAGATCGTCAACCTACCCCGCGACCTGGTGATCTCCAACCAGTACAAGAGCTCCCTGGACGTGACGATCAGCGGCCCGCGGGGCCTGATCCGCAAGGTCTCCCAGGGGGTGAGCCGCTCCATCGACCTCTCCAAGGCCACCCCCGGCACCACGGTGGTCGCCAACGACCTCGACTCCATATCGGTGCCCAGGGGGATCAGCATCCTGCGGATCAACCCCACCCACATCACCCTGCGCCTCGACCGGCTGATCAAGAAGGAGCTGGCCATCAAGCCGATCACCCACGGCAAACCGCCGGACGACCTGGAGCTGGGCGCCATCACCATGAAGCCCGAGATGATCGAGGTCTCCGGGCCCCAGAGCGTCCTGGCCCGGGAGCAGAACCTCCAGACCGAGCCCATCGACATCTCGGGACTAAAGGCCTCGACCACCAAGCAGACCTCCCTGGCCCTGAGCCCGGAGCTGGCCGATCTGATCGGCGACCCGGTGGTGTCGGCCCAGGTCGCGATCAAGGACAAGCTGACCGACCGTGACCTAGGAAAGATCGACATCGCCCCCGTCGGCCTGGCGCTCAATCAGACCGTCAAGATAACCCCTGGAAAGTTGGAGGTGAAGACCTTGATGCCCACGGTCATGGCCCGCAAGCCCAACAAGGAGCTGAAAGGGCTCTTCACCGCCAACGTCAACCTGGAAGGCCTCTCCCCCGGCAGCCACGAGGTCAAGCCCACCGTCACCGTCAAGCCCTCCGACCCCCTGCCGCCAGGGGTGACCGCCCAACAGGTGAACGAGGTGAGCGTCCAGCAGATCAGCCCGGAAACCGTGACCGTGGAAATCAAGTAAAAGGAACAGCAAATGCGACGACTATTCGGCACCGACGGGGTGCGCGGCACCGCCAACATCTACCCCATGACCACCGAGATCGCCATGCAGATTGGCCGGGGCATCGCCTTCCTGGTCAAGGACAAGAAGCACGGCCACCGGATCGTGATCGGCAAGGACACCCGCATCTCGGGCTACATGATCGAAAACGCCCTGGCGGCGGGCATCTGCTCCATGGGGGTAGACGTGCTGCTGG
Source organism: Deltaproteobacteria bacterium (assembly GCA_021789795.1). GTDB lineage: Bacteria > Desulfobacterota > Desulfobulbia > Desulfobulbales > VMSU01 > VMSU01. Next base: position 17,558 of record JAJYJA010000030.1, read on the forward strand.
TGGGGCCGCTGCCCACCCCTGGCATCGCCTTCATCACCAGCTCGATGCGGGCCGACGCCGGGGTGGTGATCTCCGCCTCCCACAACCCCTTCCAGGACAACGGCATCAAGATCTTCTCCCGGGACGGCTTCAAGCTGCCCGACGAACTGGAGGCCGACATCGAGGACCTGATCTTCTCCCAGAAGATGGCGGCCCTGCGTCCGGTGGCCGAGGATATCGGCAAGGCGCACCGGATCGACGACGCCCGGGGCCGCTACATCGTTTACCTGAAAAATACCTTCCCCCAAAAGTACACCCTGGACAACTTCCACCTGGTGCTCGACTGCGCCCACGGCGCCACTTACGGGGTGGCGCCCCACGTCTTCGAGGAGCTGGGGGCCAAGGTGACCGCCATCGGGGTGGCCCCGGACGGCAAGAACATCAACCACCAGTGCGGGGCCCTGCACCCGGAGGTGATCGCGGCCAAGGTCAGGGAGCTAGGGGCCGACATCGGCCTCGCCCTGGACGGCGACGGCGACCGCTTGATCGTGGTGGATGAACGGGGCGAGATCGTGGATGGCGACCACATCATGGCCATCTGCGCCGCCGAGCTTATGTCCCGCAAGAAGCTGCGCAAGAAGACCCTGGTGGCCACGGTGATGAGCAACCTGGGCCTGGAGGTGGCGATGGGCCGCCTGGGCGGACGGCTCATCCGCACCAAGGTCGGCGACCGCTACGTGGTGGAGGAGATGCGCTCCGGACGCTACAACTTCGGCGGCGAGCAGTCGGGGCATTTGATCTTCCTCGACCACGCCACCACCGGCGACGGCACCCTGGCCGCCCTGCAACTGATGGCCATCATGCTCAAACAGAACCAGCCGGTGTCCAAGCTGGCCGAGATCATGGAGGCCTTCCCCCAGGTGCTGAAGAACGTCCGCACCAGCCGCCGTCTCGAACTGGAGGCCCTGCCCGAGTTCCAGAAGGCCTGCCGCCAGATGGAAAAAAAGCTGGGCGCCGACGGCCGCATCCTGGTGCGGCTCTCCGGCACCGAGCCCCTGGTGCGGGTGATGA
>JAJYJA010000031.1 GCA_021789795.1 Deltaproteobacteria bacterium
GGAACTGGCCAGCCGCAGCCTGCTCATGGTCCGGGAGAAGGCCCTGCGGCACAGGATCCGGCTGACGACCGAGGCCGCCCCCGGTCTGCCGCTGGTCGATGCGGATGAACGGCGGCTGCGTCAGGTGCTGGTTAATCTGCTCAGCAACGCGGTGAAATTCACCCCGGACGGCGGCGAGGTGCGGGTGGGCATCTCCACCCCGTCCGCCGACCAGGAGGCAGAGGAAGACGACGCCAGGCCGGGGCCGAAGCACGTCACCATCTCCGTGGCCGACACCGGCCCCGGCATTGCCCCCGAGGATCAGGCGAGGCTGTTCCATCCCTTCGTGCAGCTCGACTCCAGCCTGACCAAGGAGATGGAGGGCACCGGCCTGGGCCTGGCGCTCTGCAAACGGATCGTGGATCAGCACCGGGGACGGATCATGGTGAGCAGCGAGCTGGGTGGCGGCAGCGTCTTTAGCGTCATCCTGCCGGTGCGCCAGGCCGCCTCCGACCAACAACTGTCCACCGGCTTCCTGCCCTGGCCGGTTTTCCTGCAACACATCGACCGGGTGATGTCCTTCTCCCGCCGCCTGGGCGCCCCTTTCCGCTTACTGCGGACGGAGGCCACCGGGGAGGACGGGAGACTGATCGACTGGCAGCAGGTGGTTAACGCCCTGGCGGGCAAGATCAGGTCGCACGAGAGTTACAGCCGGCACGGAGGCGACGGGGCTTTTTACTTTCTGCTCTCCGGGGAGACCGGTTCCCAACCAGACGCCATCGTGGCCAGACTGACCGAGATCCTGGCCGAGGCCGGAATCGCCGCCGTCTTCGTCCAGGCAAGCTATCCCACCGATGGCCGGGCCGCCGGTGAACTCCTGGACGCCATCCGGCGGCGGGCCCTGGAAAGGGATTAATATCCACCGCCAGTTAACCTGGCGAGATCATCAAGCAAGGAGCCTCATGCCCAAGAATTTTGTTATCCTGGTGGTTGACGACGAGGAGATGCAACGGAAGATGCTCTCCAAGATTTTGGGGGCCCTGGGCTACGCCGTCCTGGAGGCGGAAGACGGCCGCGTGGCGGTCGAGCTGGCGAGGCTGCGCCGTCCGGACCTGATTTTGATGGATATCCAACTCCCGGTCATGGATGGCCTGGCCGCCACCCGGCGGCTGAAGGACGATCCCCAGACCCAGACCATCCCGGTGCTCGCCCTGACCGCCCTGGCCATGGCCGGAGACCGGGAACGGGCGCTGGCCGCCGGCTGCGACGACTATCTCGCCAAGCCCATCATGCTGGAACCCCTGGTGGCCAAGCTCAACGAATGGCTGTGGGCCAGGGAGGTGGAGGCCAGGGCGGAGGCCCGCGAACCGAGTCAGGAAGAGGAGGAGCTATGAACGAAAAACGCAAGGTGCTGATCGTTGACGATCAGGAGAGAAACATTAAACTGCTGGCCCTGATCTGCCGCAATCTGGGCCACGAGGTCCTGGAGGCCCGCACCGGCCGGCAGGCGCTTACGGTGGCGGGCGAACGGCGGCCCGACGTTATCCTGATGGATGTCATGATGCCGGAGATGGACGGCCTGGAGGCCACCCGGCAACTCAAGGACGACCCCGCGACCGCCTATATCCCGGTCATCATGGTCACCGCCCTCGACTCCAGGGAAGACCGGCTGCTGGGGATCAAGGCCGGGGCCGACGATTTCCTGACCAAGCCCGTGGACACGGAGGAGCTGGTGCTGCGGCTCAACAACAACCTGCGCACCAAGGAGTTCCACGACTTCCTGGAGAATCACGCCCAGATCCTCCGGCAGCAGGTGGCGGAGCGCACCTTGCAGTTGCGGCAGGGGTACATCGACACCATCCACCGACTGGTGCTGGCCTCGGAGTTCAAGGACGAGGACACCGGCGCCCACATCAAGCGGATCAGCTACTACACCAAGGAACTGGCCCTGACCCTGGGGATGCCGAACGACTTCGCCGACACCATCTTCTACGCCTCGCCCATGCACGACATCGGCAAGGTCGCCATCCCGGACCGGGTCTTGATGAAGAGAGGCCCCCTGGACGCCGAGGAGTGGCAAATCATGCGGACCCATACCGAGATCGGCGCCCAGATCCTGGAGGGCTCGGAGTCGCCCTTCCTGGCCATGGCGGTGGACATCGCCCGTAGCCACCACGAACGCTGGGACGGCGGCGGCTACCCGCAGAGCCTGGCGGGCGAGGCGATCCCGCTCACCGCCCGGATCATGAATGTCTGCGATCAGTACGACGCCCTGCGCAGCCGGCGGCCCTACAAACCTCCCTTCGACCACCAGCGGGTGCTGGAGATCATCCTCAAAGGCGATGGCCGCACCCTGCCGGGACATTTCGATCCCCAGGTGCGGGAGGCCTTTTCCCGGACCGCCGGCCAGTTCGCCGAGATCTACGCCGCCCACCAGGACGAGGGCGCGGGACAACCGGCAACCAAGGAGACGCCACAATGAACAACACCCCGGTGGTTATGTTTGTGGATGATGAGCCGAACATCTTAAAGACCCTGCGCCGACTGTTCATGGACGAGGACTACGACATCCACACCGCCGGCAACGGCCGGGAGGCCTTGGATTTAATCGAGGCCGGGCTACGTCCGACGGTGATCGTCTCGGATCAGCGGATGCCGGAGATGGGCGGCGCCGAGTTCCTGGCCCAGGCGAGCCGGCTGCTGCCAGACAGCATCCGCATGGTGCTGACCGGCTATGCCGACATCAACGCCGCGGTGGCGGCCATCAACCAGGGGGGCATCTACCGCTACATCTTAAAGCCCTGGAACGACGACGACTTGAAGTTAAGCGTCCGGGAGGCGGTCAACCACGCCCGGCTGGTGGAGGAAAACCGGGAGCTGACCCGGCAACTGGCGGAGAAAAACCAGGCCCTGGCCCAGGCCAACGAACGTCTGGAGGAGATGGTGCAGAGCCGCACCGAGGAGTTGCGCCAGAAGGTGCGGGAGCTGGAAGGCCGGGACAAGCTCCAGCAGTACCTGCTTGAGGTGCATCCCTTGGATGAACTCTTGGCCAAGGCGTTGGCCGTGGTGGCCGAGGTCTGCCAGACCGACGGCCTAGCCTATTACACCCCGAGCGCCGCCGCCGGGGAGTCCCCGTCCCGGCTGGCCAGCCGGGACGGGGACTCCGGGCCATTAAGCGCCGAGGCCGAGGCAACGATCATGCCCGCCCTGGAGCGGATGCTGGCCGCCTCGGGGCAGGAGGAACTGGAGCCCCAGGTGGTGCGCCAGCCAGGGTTCAGCTGTTGCCTGATGCCGGTGGCCAGGGGCGGCCAGGTCTTTGGCATCCTGGCCGCCCGGCGGCCCGAGGCCCGGCCCTTTGGCGAGGAGGGGGCGAGGACGATCGCCGCCTTCGCCCAGCAGGTGGCGATTGGGGTCAACGACTGCGGCTTGCAGGATCGCTACGATTCGATCCAGACCTCACTCGACGATGTCCTGCAAGATTTAAGCGGCCTGTAACCAAAACCCAACCACCACCGGCCCGACACCGTGAGCAGCCACCAGAAAAGATCGATAGACGCCATCGACGACATCTACCGCGAGGCGATCAAAACGCCGGCGGACGAGGAGCAGTCCGCCCAGGAGGCACTCAGCGAGGATTTCCTGAGCGGCGATGTCTTCAGCGCCGACGGCGGCGCCGAGGGGGGCTACGGCCAGGTGATCATGCAGAACCTCGCCTCCCATGACCCCGCCTGGCTGGGCAAGGAGATCGCCATCGCCGCCGACCGGATGCGGGTCACCTTCAAGGTGCGGGGCGGCAAGCCGTTGTCCTCGTATCAGCTCAACCACGGCCTGGAGCAGCTCGGGGTCAGTTTCGGCATCAACTGGCAGGCAATGACCGAGGCGGAGTCGCGGGCCGCGAGTGGCTGGCAGGGGGAGATAGTGGTGGCGGTGGGCCAGCCCGCCGAGGCGCGGCGGCGGCTGTTCTTCCCCGAGGCGCAGCGGACGCTCGCCCTGGACGGCTCTTTCGTCTGGATAGCGGACGGGGTGCAGATGGATGGCGCCTCCCTGCGGGCAGCGCTCACCGGGGAGCGACTAGAGCGACTCGAGGCTTACGGGCTCATGGTCAAGGCGGTGCCCGCCGGCGCCGTTCTGGCAAAGGTCGAGGAGAATCCCGAGGCGGCCCCGGGCACCAACGTCTTGGGCGAGATCGTGGACCCGATCAACGATCCGCTGCCGGACTTCGGCGAAAATGTCCGTCATGACGAGGCGGCCGGGCTCTACCTGGCCCGCCAGTACGGGTACCTGGTACTGGAGGGCAACACCATGTCGGTACTGCCGGCCATCTGGATCGCCCCGGATCGACTGTCCGCCTGCTACGTCAACCTGACCCAGATGGGGACGCCGGTATTGCCGACCGCCGCTGACCTCTTGCGGAGCCTGGAGCTGGCCGGGGTGCGGGCCAACACCATCCGGCGCTCCCTGGTGGAAAAACTGATTGAACGGCTGGCCCAGGGCGGGGTGCTGTCGGCGCGGACGGTTAAGATTGCCGAGGCCGTCCCCCCCCGGCACGGACGCGACGCCCAGGTGTCGTTTAAGGTCGACATGGGGGAGCGGGCCGTAAGCCTCAGGGAGGACGGCACGGTCGATTTACGTACCCGCCAGGCGGTGGTGATGGTGGAGGCGGGCACCCTGGTGGCCGAGAAGGTGACCGTAAGCCAAGGCGTCGATGGCGCCGATCTCTTCGGCAATACCCTTAAGGCCAGGGAGGGGGTCGAGCGGATCATGCTCATCGACGAGACCCTGCGGGCCGAGGAGCAGGCGGAGCGGATTCTCTATTACGCCGGCAAGGGCGGCAATGTCCGTTTCGCGGGCAACCGGCTGACGGTGGCCGACGTCTTTTGCCTCCCCGGCGACGCGGATAGCCGGGGCGGAGATCTCGACCGCCAGGAGGACATCCTGATCCTGGGTTCGGTGGCGGCCGGGGTGTCGGTGAAGTCCCAGGGCAACATCGCCATCGTCGGTTCCGTCTATAGCGGCGCCAAGGTGGTGGCGGCGGGCGACATCAGCATCGGCGAGGGGATTGTCGGGGTCAGCACCCGGGTCGTGGCCCTGGGCAACCTGCAAACGGTCTTCGTCCAGGAGGCGGAGGTGATCGTCAAGGGCGACGCCTTGATCCGCAGCTACCTGTACAACGGCGTGCTCCGGGCCAACGGCGGCATCACCGTCCTCAAGATGCGCGGCCGCAAGAGCGGCAGGATCGTCGGGGGGCTGACCTGCGCCTCGCAGGGGATCAAGGTCAGCTCGGTCGGCCATCCCGGCCACTCCGGCACCGTGGTCGCCATCCTTCCGGACCCGATCTATTCCGGCCAGCTCCTGAAGCTGGAGGAGGAGGCGCGCAACTGCCGGGAAAGCATCGCCAAGGTCGCCCGGAGCCTGCCCTTCGACAACTTCGATCCCGCCGTCATCAAACGGGCGCTACTCGCCCTGCCGAGCGAAAAACGGGAGTCGGTGGTCAAGCTGCTGTCGGTTTTCAATCGCCTGATCAAACGCCAGCAGAACGTCGAGACCCTGCGCAAGGAGATCGGCGCCAAGATCGCCAGCGAACAGCGGGGGGCGACCATCGAGATCGAGCAGGAGATCTTCGCCGGCTGCGAGGTGCGGTTTGGGGAGAAAAAACTCCTGATTAACCAGGACATGGGGCCGACCACCTTCTCCCTGCAGGGCGGCGAAATCGTCTAAAAAGGGGAGCGAAGATGGAGTGGCGCGAGGTCTATAACGTCGGCATCGAGCCGATCGACGGCCAGCACAAGCGGCTGGTGCACACGATCACCCGGCTGCAAACGGCCCTGGCCTGCGGGGACATCAACCAGGAGTTGGCCAACGCCCTGCGCTTTCTGGTGGATTACGCCCGGGAGCACTTCGCCGAAGAGGAGCGGCTCATGCGGGAGATCGGCTTCGATGGCCAGGAGCGACATCGGGAGCTGCACCGGAAATTCGCCGCCCAGGTGACGCTGCTCCTGGTGAGTCTCCGCCAAGGCAAGCGGGTTGACCCCGGCGCCCTGCTCGACTTCTTGACCGACTGGGTGGATCGCCATATCCGCTGCGAGGACAAAAAGATCGGCCGGTGGATGACGACGAAAGGGAGCTGACTTGTCCCGAGATCAGCACTTCTTGTGCAGGGCGAACTTTATCTTTTCGCCCAGGGTGGCGGCGGTGAATGGCTTGATGATGTATTGATCTACCTTGGCTTGAATGGCCTCGACGATATGTTCTTTCTCCGCCTCGGCGGTCACCATCAAGAAAGGTATATGATCCATGCCTGGCGTTCCTTTTACTTTTTTTAGTAATTCTATTCCAGTCATCACTGGCATATTCCAGTCGGAAATAATAAAATCTATTTTTTCCTTGCTCAATATCTGAAATGCCTGCTCGCCGTTGCGGGCGGTGATTATATTGTCGTATCCCAGCTCGGAAAGCACATTCTTGATAATCCTGATCATGGTGTCGAAGTCGTCCACCACTAAAATACGCATACTCATGGCAAGCTCCCAGGATGAAAGGTAGGTCTGCCGTAACGGCAGGCGCAAGGAACATGAATCAACCGCTCTTGCTTAACAGCCGGGCTTACGGCTAATGACCTCGCCAAGACAGGATGTTGGCGACGCCCATTAGCTTGCAGCCCCCGTTAAGGTAGTATAGGGGCAGGCTGGGGCGGCGGTCAAGGGCCGGCCGCCAATCCGGCGTTTTCCCTTAAGCTGGCCAGGATCAGGCCCTCCTCCCGAGATCAAAAAATACCCGAGAACATGACCTCTCCCCCCCTGCGGGTGTTGGTGGTTGACGACACCCGCCTTTACCGTGACCTGATCAGCGCCACCCTCAACTCCATCGCCGGGGTGGAGGTGGTGGGCACCGCCGCCAACGGCGAAATCGCCCTGGCCCGGCTGGCGGAGCTTAATCCCGACCTTTTGACCCTGGATGTCGAGATGCCGGTCATGGATGGCCTGGCCACCCTCAGAAAAATGCGGGAGCTGAACTCGTCCGCCCTGGTGGTGATGGTCAGCGCCCACACCCGCCAGGGGGCGGCGGTCACCCTGGAGGCGCTGCGCCTGGGGGCCTATGACTTCATCACCAAGCCGGAGGGAAACACCCCGGCCCAGGGTCGCAAGTTACTGGAGAACAAACTGCGGCCCCTGGTCAACGCCATCCTCACCCAGCGGCTTCTGCGTCAGGCCATCAGCGCCATCGAATCCCGGCCCCCTTCCCCTCCGAGCGGCGAGGCCCCCGTCTTCCGGCCCGGCCCGCCGCCGGAGAGGAGGGACGAGCCGCCCCCGGCCCGGCCCGCGATCGTGGCCATCGGCATCTCCACCGGCGGCCCCAACGCCTTGTCCGAGCTGCTCCCCTCCCTGCCCGCCGACCTGCCGGTGCCGGTGGTGATCGTCCAGCACATGCCCAAACTGTTCACCGGCGCCCTGGCCGAGGCCTTGGACGCCAAATGCGCCATCCGGGTGGTCGAGGCCCGGGACAGGCAGCGGCTTGAACCAGGGGTGGCCTATCTCGCCCAAGGCGGCCGGCAGATGCGGGTCGAGCCAGGGCCGGCCGGGGGGCCGCCGGTGGTGCGGATCACCGACGATCCCCCGGAGAACCACTGCCAGCCCTCGGCAGATTACCTGTTCCGTTCCCTGGCCGCGCTGTTCAAGGGCCGGGTGCTCGCGGTCATCATGACCGGCATGGGCTGCGACGGCACCCTGGGCCTACGCCTGATGAAACGGCAGGGCGCCCAGGTCATCGCCCAGGATCAAACGACCTCGGTGGTCTACGGCATGCCCCAGGAGGCGGTCAAGGCCGGGGTGGTCGACGTGGTGTTGCCGCTTTCCGGGATCGCCCCGGAGATCCTGCGGAGGCTCTGATGATCGCCATCACCGCCGAGGAGGTCGGCCTGTTTGCCCGGCTGATTCACGACCGCACCGGTATCGCCCTCGATCTCGGCAAGGCCTACCTGCTGGAAAACCGCCTGGCGCCCCTGTTGGAAGAGGCGGGGGTGACGAGTTTTGGCGAATTCTTCCGCCTAGTCGCCCGCTCTTCCGCCTGGGTGCCCAGAATCATCGACGCCATCGCCACCAACGAAACCTCGTTTTTCCGGGATCAGCGGCCCTTCTCACTCCTGCGCGACAAGCTGCTGCCGGAGTTATTGTCCCGCCGGCGGGCGGAGAGCGGCCCCTCGCCCCCCACCCTCCGGGTCTGGAGCGCCGCCTGTTCCACCGGCCAGGAGGCGTATTCGGTGGGCATGATCGTCGCCGAGCTGCTGGGGGCGGAGGCGGAGGCCTGGCAGGTGCGGATAGTCGGCACCGACATTTCAAGCGCCGCCGTCGTCCGGGCCCGCGAGGGCGTCTACAGCCGGTTCGAGGTCGATCGGGGGGTGCCCGACCGCCTGCGGGACAAGTACTTCACGCCCCTGGGCGAGAGGTTGCGGGTGGAGGCCGGTTTGCGGGCCATGAGTGTCTTTCTGGCGGCGAATCTGCTGGCCCCGCCCGACAACCTGGGACAGTTCGACCTCATCTTCTGCCGCAACGTCGGCATCTACTTCAACCAGGAGAACCGGCGCCGGCTGTTTGCCAACATCGCCCGGCACCTACGTTCGGACGGGGCGCTGTTCATCGGCTCAACCGAGTCACTGCTCGGGGTCTGCGACCTGTTTGTCCGGCGCGAGTGCCTAAACTCCGTCTATTTCCAGCCCCGGCCAGAGGCCGTCAAGCCCGCGTCCGCCGGGATCAAAGACTGATGAGCTCGCAAAAAGGTAGCCGATGGCTAAGCAAAAGGGCCGATATACAAGGCGCGGGGTGTGTTTGGCGAGTGAGGCCATACAGATGGTATGCCGAACGAGCCAAACCGCCACGCGCCGCAGTAGATCGGTCTTTTTGCGACGCCATCAAAGACTGAGCGCCCCCACCGCGGCCCGCAGCCGCTCGCCCGCAGCCGCCGTCCGGGCCAGAGACTCGACCGCCTGCGACAGCTCGCGGCCCTGTTGCTCGACCGCCGTCAACCGCGGGCCCAGGGACTCCGCCGTTTCCGCAACCTCGGCCAGGCCCCCGGTAATCTCCAGGGCCTCGGCGGACGCCTCGCCCACCGTCTCGCCGAGGTTGGCGAACTCGGCCTCCCCTTGGCTCAGCTTGGCCACGATGTCCTTGGTGGTCACCGACTGCTCCTCCACCGCCCCGGCGATACTGACCACGATCTCGTTGACCGACTTGATGGTCTGGCTGATCGAACCGATCTCGGTGATGGTGTTGTCGGTGGAGTTCTGCATCGCCTCGATCTTGTTTTTGATCTCGGCGATAGCGTTGTTGGTTTGCAGGGCCAGCTCCTTGACCTCGTTGGCGACCACCGCAAAGCCCTTGCCCGCCTCGCCCGCCCGCGCCGCCTCGATGGTGGCGTTTAGGGCCAGGAGCTTGGTCTGCTCGGCGATCTCGACGATGACATCCGTCACCTTGCTGATCTCCAAGGCGGCGGCGCCCAGTTCATCCACCCGGCTGGAGGCGGCGTTGACGCTGGCCACCGCCGTGCCGGCCACGGCGCGGGCCCGCTCGGCGTTGGCGGCGATGTCGGCGATGGTGGCGCTCATCTCCTCGGTGGAGCCGATGATGATGCTGATCCGCCGGGAGGTATCCTGGGAGCGGCCGCGCACGGCGGTGAGTCTCTGGACCAACCCCTCTGCCCGCCCATGAACGGCGCCGGCCCGGGATTTAAGCTGGGCCAACGCCCCGGAGGCCGGCTTGAGTTCGGCCTCGAAACGGGCGGCGGACTCGGGCGCCTCCCCTCCCTCCGGGGCCGGCTGATCGGCACCCTGCCCCGCCACGGCGCTGATCGCCGCCAACTGGCCCCGCACCTTCGTAAGCCCCGATTCAAACGCCCCGCCGATGGCCGAAAGCTCATCGTCGCCTCCGGCCAGCCCGGTGACCGCGGCCAGCTCACCGTCGCCGACCCGGACGGCAAAGTCGTAAAGTCGCGCCAGCCGGCGACGGAAATTGGCCAGGCCCAGCGCCGCATATCCCAGCCCCAGCCCGGCACCGAGCAGCAAGCCCACCCCGACCAGAATCAACTCGGCGCCGCCCGCCAGCGCCATCCAGGCCGCCACTGCCAGCATCAATACCGCTGCCAGGATAATGCCAGCCATGACCCGCGCCAACCGGCCTCGTCTCTCCATCTCTCCGCCCCCGTTTACCATAGTATTTTGTAACTATCCAGCTTAGTGCCGCAGCATTGGCATCGGCTGGGGACCGTAACTATTCAGCCGCGCCCCAGATGCGCGAAACCAGCCGGCGAGCTATACTTTTGGTATGTGAGCCGGCTGGTGACAAAGCAGATGGGGTGCGGCTGAATAGTTACAATATTTTACTCGTTGTTGACCGCCAGCAGCTCCTCGACGTTTAAGATGGCCACCAGCATCTGCTCCTGCTTGTAGATCCCCTTAAAATACCGACCGGCCACCCCGTCCAGATTTAAGGGCGGCGCTTCGATGTCGTTCTCGTCCGCCGCCACCACGTCGCTGACCGCATCCGCCAGCAGGCCGACGCTCTCCTCCCCCTGGCGGATGATGACGATCTGGCCCACCATATCCTGGGGCCGGGGCTCAAGGGCGAATTTCCGGCGCAGGTCGATAACCGTGACAATGACCCCCCGCAGGTTGATCACCCCCCGCACGTAATCCGGGGCGCGCGGCACCGCCGTGATGGCGGTCTGGCGCTGAATCTCCTGGACACAGTTGATCTCCAGCCCGCAGACCAGCTCTCCGGCCTGAAACAGGGCCAGCTCCCGCCCGGGGGGCGGCGAGGATGACGGACGCGGCGGTTCGGATGCAGGCACGGCTCTCCCCCTTAAGGTCTCAGGTGCTGGCCGATGGCCTGGATGATCTTTTCCCGATCCAGCTTGATCAGGTATTCGTCCACCCCGGCCTTGCGGCCCCGCCTCTCCGCCGCCTCGCCGCTCAACGAGGTGACGGCGATGACCGGCAGCCCGGCCCAGCGGGAGTCGGCCCGGATCCTGGCCGTAAGCTCCAGTCCGTCCAGGTTGGGCATCTCGATGTCGGTGAGCACCAGGTCGATTCTCTCCCGCTCCAGCACCGCTAGTCCCTCCAACCCGTCCTGGGCGCTGAATGGCCGGTAGCCGGCGGCGGAGACAAAATCGCAGATCTGCCGGCGGAAGAAGGCGGAATCCTCCACCACCAGGATATGCTGGCCCTGCCCGGGGCCGGCGGCGGCCAGTTGGGTGTACTTGACCCACTCCGGCATCACCGTGGCCACCACCTCGAACAGATCGACCAGCAGGGTGATCCGCCCCATGATGATCGCCGAGCCCATGATCCCCGGCTGCTTGTGGGTGGTGTCGTCGATGGCGGCGGAGAAGCTGACGATGTCGATGACCTCCGAGACCAGGATGCCGATCTCCTTGCCCCCGAAGGGAAAGACCACCACGGATAGTTGCGCCGCCTCGGTGCTGACCGGCGCCACCCGAGCCGCCTCCTCGATGCCGAACAGGGGCAGGCTGACGCCGCGATACTGCATGTTTAGCCGACCGCCGGTGACCTCGAGCTGCCGGCGGCTGATCTTCTCGATCCGCGAGATCAGGATCAGGGGGATGGCCAACTGCTCCTGCGGCGAGTTGCGGACCAAAAGCAGGGACTGGGCGTCGAGTTTCACCTGGCCCATATCCTTGTCCCTGGCCGGCAACCGGTCGGCGAGCGCCTCCAGATTCATCACCTTGCTGATCCCCGCCACGTCGAGAATCAAGGCCACCCGGCCGTCGCCCTGGATGGTGGCGCCGGCGTAAATCTGACAGCCCCGGAGATGGGCGCCCAGGGGCTTGACCACGATCTCCTCGGAGTCAAGCAGGGTATCGACCAGCAACCCGTAACGGAATTTGCCCGCCGATAACACCAGGATATTGATGGCGCTATCCGGGCTGCTCCGCCGTTCCCGGCCCTGCCGCTGCTCGGGGCCGGGGTCAGGCGGGGCCGGGTCTGCACCCGCGGCCTCCCTCCCCGCCGGCTGCCGCCGGTCCTCGACCCGCCGGCGTCTGCACCTCTGCGCCTGGCCGCTCTGCTGGTCGCCAAACATCCGCTCCTCGACGCCCAGCACCTCGGCCAGGCGGATTAAGGGCAGCAACTCCCCCCGCAGCCGGATCATCAAGGCGGCACCGATCCTCTCGATCCGCTCCTTGACCCGCCCCGGCGGCACCCGCACCAGCTCCACCAGGTTGACCTGGGGGATGGCGTAGCGCTCCCCGGCCAGGCTGACGATCAGGCTGGGGATGATGGCCAGGGTCAGCGGCAGCTTGATGGTGATGGTGGTGCCCCGGCCCTTTTTACTGGCGATGTCAAAGACCCCGCCGATCCGGGAGAGATTGGCGTGCACCACGTCCATACCCACCCCCCGGCCCGAGACCTCGGTCACCTCCCGGGCGGTGGACAGACCAGGCAGGAAGATGAGCTTGAGCAGTTCCCGTTCCGGCATGGCATCGAGCTGGGCCCGGTCGTGGGAGCCCATGCCGAGGGCCTTCTCCTTGAGGCGAGCGGTGTCGATCCCGGCGCCGTCATCGACGATCTCGATGATGACGTGCCCCCCCTCGTGGAAGGCCTTGATCTCCAGAAGCCCGGCCGGCGGCTTGCCAGCCCGCTCCCGGACATCCGGACGTTCGATGCCGTGATCCACCGAGTTGCGCACCAGGTGGGTAAGCGGGTCGGCCAGGGCCTCGATGATGGTCTTGTCCATCTCCACCTCGCCGCCCTCGATGCTCAACTCGATCTCCTTGCCCAGCTTCTGGGCCAGGTCGCGCACCACCCGCTTGAACTTGTTGAAGACGTTGCCCACCGGCTGCATGCGGGTGGACATGATCGCCTCCTGCAACTCCGAGGTCACCAGGTTCAAGCGCTGGGAGACCGCCTCCAGCTCCAGGCGCCCCTGGGAGTGGAGCACCTGCAAGAATTGGTTGCGGGTCAGCACCAGCTCGCCGGCCAGGGTCATCAGGCTGTCCAGCAGCCGGACGTTGACCCGCAGACTGCCGTCCTGGCCGGACTTGGCGGAGTCGTCGCCGGCTCGGCGCTGGGGGGCGGGGCTGGGAGGCGGGCTCGGAGCGGCGGGGGTCGCCTCCCTGGGCCCCGCCGTCGGCAAGGGCCTGGGGGCGGAGACAGGCTCGTCCGGCCTGACCGCCGGGAGCTCGCGCACCTCGTCCGCCCCCAGGCCGGCAAAGGCGATCAGCATCTCCTTGTCCATCAGGGTGGCGTACAGGATGGTCGCCGGCAGACGACCGCCTTCCGGCTCGGACACCGGTAGGGCCATCTCCTGTTCGCCAAGGCGGACGCCCAGGGTCTGGCCGACGCCCCCCAGGTCGGCGAGCAAGGCGGCCAGGCCCCGGCCCTCAGGGCCGGAACTCGGGTCATATTGCAGGAGCAGGATTTGCTGGCCGGACAGCCGCAGGTTATCGACCTCGGCCCGATGGGCGGCGAGCAGCGGCTCGCTTAGTGTTTCCTCCTCCCCGGCGGCAAGCGGCCCGTCCTCGGCTGAGGTTGGCGAGGCGGCGGCCGGCCCCGGCCCCTCCGGCGCCGCCAGGGCGGCCCTAAGCGCGGCCAGCGGGGCGGAGATGTCGATCTCGGGGCCGTCGCCAGTCTGACGCAGCAGCCGGGTGACGACGTCCGCCGCCTCCAGCAGGCTGCTGATCACCGGGGCGGTGGGCAGCAGTTCGGCGTTGCGGATCTTGTTCATCAGGTCTTCGGCGGCGTGGGCCAGCGATTTCACCGCCTCCAACCCCAAGAATCCAGCCCCGCCCTTGATGGAGTGCATGGCCCTGAAGACCTTGTTGACCAGCTCTTGGTCGAGATCGGCCCCCGCCTCCTCGATGGCCAGCAGGTCGTTCTCGATCCCGTTTAGATGCTCGAGTGACTCCTCCTTAAAGGCCTGCAGGGTCTCTTGATCGTCGATGAACGCCGCCATGTCCGCCTGTTTTTGTTGGCCGTTGCCGTCCCAGGTCTTGTCCCAGGCCCCGGCTGGTCAGCAGCTCTTTTTAAGTTGATCGGAAAGATGGAGAAGGGCGAGGGTTAGCGATTTGGCACTGCCATATGGGACTTGATGGTATCGGGAAGATACCTATTCAGGCTCATGGGTTGACAATATCCTTAATGCGCAAAATTGGCAACGCTGGCGGTCAAGGACGGGCAGGCAGGGGAGGCGGCGGGTACTTCCCGTCCGTTGGCGCTCATGAGCCCCGCACCGTGTCCAGGAACTGGGCCACGTCATGGCGCAACAGTTGCGCCTTCTGGCTCAGACCGGAGGCGGCGTCCAGCACCAGGGTCGCGGTCTGCCCGGTCTCCTCGGCGGCCTGGGCCACCACCGCGATGTCACTGGACACCGCCAGGGAGGCGGTGGCCGCCTGCTGGGTATTCTGGGCGATATCCAGGGTGACCACCCCCTGTTCCTCCACGGCGGCGGCAATGGCCGAGGAGATGTCGTTGATCTCGCCGATGGTGGCGCCGATGTCACGAATGGCCGTCACCGCCTCGTCGGTGGCCCCCTGGATGTCGGCGATCTGGTCGCCGATCTCCCGGGTGGCGGCGGTGGTCTGCTTGGCCAGCTCCTTGACCTCGTTGGCCACCACCGCAAACCCCTTGCCCACCTCGCCGGCCCGGGCCGCCTCGATGGTGGCGTTTAGGGCCAGCAGCTTGGTCTGGCCGGCGATGTCGGTGATCAGCTTGACCACCTCGCCGATCTTGTTCGAGGCGTTGGCCAGGCTGGCCACCATCTGGTCGGTGCGGGCGGCCTTGTGCACCGCCTGCCGGGCCACCTCCGCCGCCTGGGCCACCTGGCGGCTGATCTCGGCCACCGAACTGGACATCTCCTCGGTGGCCGAGGCCACGGTCAGGACGTTGGCCGAGGTCTTCTCCGCCGCCTGGGCCACCGAATCGGATTTGAGCTTGGTCTGCCCGGCGTTGCCGGCCATCCTCCTGGCGCTCGCCTCCAGTTGGGCGACCGCGGTGGCCACCCCGCCGATCAGGCCGCCGATGTTGGTCTCGAAGTCAGCGGCCAGCCGGCTCATCAGGGCCGTTTTCTCCCGTTCCGCCCGGCGTTGATGTTCCGCCTGCTCCTCCGAAAGCCGCCGCTTGTCCTGGGCGTTCTGCTTGAACACCTGCACCGCGGCGGCCATCCGGCCCAGCTCGTCGGCCCGCTCCCGGGCCGGGATGTCGACCGACAGGTCGCCGGCGGCCAGTCTGGTCATGGCCGAGGTCATCCGCACCACCGGTTGGGTCACGGAACGGGAAAGCAGATAGACGATGATCAGCACCCCCAGCAGCAGGCCGGCGCAACCAAAACCGAGCATGACCTGCTGCTTGCGCAAGGCATGGTGCAGGGGGGCCAGGTCAAAGGTCAGCACCAGCATCCCGCCCTGCTCTCCATGCTGCCAGGCAGGATGGCAACGCAGGCAGTCCGGGGTGACCATCTGGGGGATGAAGATCCTCAGCCGGGCGGCCTCAAGACGTTTGCGCGGCTTGCTGAGCCGGCGCAGATCGCCCGCCGCGCCGACGGCCAGGGGCTTGCCCTTGATCGCCGGGTCGGAGGAGGAGAGGTTGCCGCGCAGTTCCCGGTCGTAAAGCGAGACATCGATCACCCCCTTGATGTCCATCTGGCGATGCAGGAGCCTCTCGAAATTCCGCATCTGGCCCCGTTCCAGGGAGTCCTTGACCTCCTGTTGCAGTGACTGGCTCAGGTTGTCCACCGCCGTCATGTAGGCGGAGGTCATCTCGTGACGGATGTAGTTGCTGAGCAACAACGAACCCACCAGCATCGAGACCAACAGGGTCAGCATCACGGGCAACATCAGCTTCACGGCGATGGAGCGGCTGGCAAGAGGGGAGTTGGTCATGGTCTTGTCACCTCGACGGGTCAGGCCTTTTTCTTCATCCGGTAGAAGGGCAGGTTTTTCTGCTTGGCGAAGATCGGCGAGGCGCAGCCGACGCAGGGGGCGTTGGCGTTGACGCACCAGGTCGTGCCTCCGTTCCACCAGCGGCTGGAGCAGTCGGCCATGGTTAAGGGGCCGAGGCAGCCGAGATTGAACAGGCAGCCGCTGTCGCCGAGCCTGGCCGCGAAGATCTCCTGCTGGAAATCGTGATACCGGGGGCAGGTCTCGTGCACGGTGCGGGAGAAGAAACGCTGGGGGGCGCCGGCCTCGGTCAGCGCCGGCATCCCGATCTCGACCAGGTTGACCACCGTCTGCCAGACCCAGTCCGGATGCACGGAACAGCCGCGGATCCGCACCACCGGCTTGTCCACCTGGCGTTTGGCCAGGAACTCCGGCAGACCGACCGCCCCGGTCTGATTGCCCTCCGCGCCGGGGATGCCGCCGTCGCAGGCGCAGGCCCCGATCGCCACCGCCGCGGTCATGGTGCGGGCCGCGCTTTCAAGCAGGCTGGCCAGGGTGACGTCGCCGATCTTACAGGCCTGGGGCATCTTCTCCGGGATGGCGCCCTCCAGGGCCAGCAGGTAATCGCCCGCCTCGCCCCGGCAATAACGCTCGATCAGTTCCCTGGCCTGGCCGCCGCTGGTGGCGGAGAGGTCGGCGTGGAAGGCGAGCCGCGAGTACTTGGTGATCAGGGCCAGCGGCGCCGGATGTTGGGCCTGGAGCAGGGAGATGGAACAGCCGGAGCAGGACTGGCCTTGCAGGTAGAGCAGGGTGGGCACCGTCCGGGGATCGATCCGCCGCAGGGCGGCGGCCACTGGCTCCGGCAGGCCGCTCAGGCCAAAGGCGGCGCTCAGGGAGGCCGCGATCTTGACAAATTGCCGTCGATCCATCATGGGGTGACTCCTCGTGTCAGTGGACGGCGCAGGCCAGGCAGGGATCAAAGGAGTGGACGATGCGCACCGATTCGATCTGCACCGCCGGATCGGCCACCTGGGTGCCGATCAAGGCCGACTCCATCGCCCCGGGGTGGCCCTGGTCGTCACGGGGTGAGCAGTTCCAGGTGGTGGGCACCACGCACTCGTATTTCTCGATCACATGATTTTTCAGCCGCAGGTAGTGCAACAGGGCGCCGCGCGAGGCCTCGGTGGCGCCGAACCCCTCGCCGGTGGCGGGGATCTCCAGTTCAAGGGCCGCCGGCGCCCCCGGATCGAGGCGCTCGCTCTCCGCCAGCAGGAAGTCGGCGATCACCGAGGCGCAAATCGCCCGGCTTAGGTGCCGGCCCAGGACGGAATTCAGCTCCTTGGGGCCGACCCCGGCCAGGCCGGTGAAATGATCCACCAGCCGGACCACCTCCCGGTTCGCGCCCTGCCGGTAATCGACCAACACCCGCGCCGCCGGCCCCACCTCGACCATCGCCCCGCCGTAGCGCGGCGCCTTGACCCAGGAGTAAGCCCCGTCCTTCTCGGGCGCCGGGGAAAGCTCGCCCTCCCTGACCTTGAGCCCGCTGGGCGAGTCGTAGCGCGCGTAGCGGACATC
The DNA here is from genome assembly GCA_021789795.1 of Deltaproteobacteria bacterium. Taxonomy (GTDB): domain Bacteria; phylum Desulfobacterota; class Desulfobulbia; order Desulfobulbales; family VMSU01; genus VMSU01. The sequence continues at coordinate 17,437 of JAJYJA010000031.1, forward strand.
CTCGGTGATCTTGGCGAAGTCAACCGCCGTCACCTGGCCATCCATAAGGACGCCAGGGGCGAACAGCCGCGGACTTCCCGGCTCAGGCCCGGTGGGCAGCACCCCGAAGGACATGAATCCCCCCTGGCTCTGGCCGATATGCCAGTAGTCGGGGAAGGCCTTGGCCACCGCCAGGAGATCGGGCAGATATTTTTGCTGGATAAAGCCCCGTACCTCCTGGATCAAGGACTGATAGGCGGTGATGAGGTCCAGCGCCGGCCGCTGGCTGCAACCGCCGGGGAAGATGGCGGTCGAGTGCGGGAACTTGCCGCCGAAGATGGCGGAGGCCTGGTTGGCCTTTTGCTGGATGCGCAGCGCCTCCAGGTAGTGCTTGAGGGCGCCGATGTTGATGTCGGTATCCGCCAGGTAGCGGCCGTCGAGACGGGGCAGAAAGGGCGTGGCGGGGAAGGCCTTGCCCGAGGCCAGTTCCGCCTTCACCCAGTCTCTAAGCCCTACCAGGTCGTCATCGTTACCCTGGTAGCGCAGGATGGCGGTGACATCGACGAAGTCCAGGGCCGAGAGCTGATAGAAGTGCAGCAGGTAGTCGTAGAGGTGGTTTGCGCCTTGGACTAGGTTCTGCAGGATGCGTCCGTTGGGCGGCGGGGTGAGGCCGTAGGCGTTTTCCTGGGCGTAGGAGGAGGCGATGGCGTGGGCATAAGGACAGACCCCGCAGATGCGCTGGGTGATCTGCTGGGCGTCCAGCGGATCGCGTCCGCGCAGGATCACCTCGAAGCCACGGAACATCTCGCCGATGCACTGGGCATCCTCCACCCGATGGCCGCTGATCGTCGTCTTGACGTTGAGATGTCCTTCAATCCGGGTCACGGGGCCGAGTTCGATGCGCATGACAAGACCTAATCGCGGGGGGAATTAGTGTCTTCCGGGGGGCGGGAGGCGTCCAATCGCCTTGGCGCGGCGCCGCCGCCAGCCACAGGGGGTCGCCTTGGCCCCCAGGATTACCCGGAACTATGTCCAAGGTTGTATAATTTCCTTGGCCCGGCTGTCAAATTTTGTTTTA
>JAJYJA010000213.1 GCA_021789795.1 Deltaproteobacteria bacterium
CAGGATCTCAACTTCGACGGGGTCAGGGAGTACACCTACCAGCCACCCTTTGCCGTGTCCGGTATCTGCGCCAATGGGGTGATCGCCTGCGACGCCGGCACCTGGAACCACTGCCAGGCCTACCAGTGGCAGGCGGGCAACAGCGGCCAGGCCACGTTGGGCCTGACCACCATGGACACCCTGGCGGGCTGCTACTGCCTCAATCAGAGTTGTGGCGGCGGCCCGGGCAGCCTTCAGGGGATGCTGAAGGACCTGGGCGGCGTGGTGGCCGGGGTGGTGCAGGGCAAGCAGAGCGGGGCCATCATCTCCAGGGTGGAGCTGACCGACGACACGATCCGCTACTACGGCCAGAACAACAGCGGCTCGCCAACCGGGGCGGTGGCCCAGAGCGGTTATGCCACCAACCCCCAGACCATCTCCACCGACGCGGCGGTCGAGGTCGCCACCCAGTCCGCCGATCCTGACAGCATCTACTCCCTGGTGACCGGCAACTTCGCCGACAAGGGGGCGTCCTCGGATTTGCAGACCTGCACCGTGCGCCGCTCCGTGTCTCTGAACGAGGTGAGCCTTGCCGACATCATCGTGCCCCAGGGCGGCACCGGCGCGGTACAGATCTGCGGCGACGATTGCCTCCGGATCATCCTGGGCCGAGAGGGCGACAATTATTGGGCCGGCAACTGCTCCATATACGAAGAGGACTACCGGTTGCTGGTCAAAAGGTCGGAAATGATCCGCTCGGCGACCCTGGTGCGGGTCATCTGGGACGACTATATCCAGGTCTGGATCGGCGGGAACAAGGTCTATAACGGCCCGAACGGCAATTTCCCGCCCGAGACCGCTGGCGCCTGCGAACTGTCGACCTCCTGGAGCGCGACCCCGAACTTGGACGTGACCGCCAATCTTCGGCAGGCCGGGACGGTGGACACCAAGATCAGGGTCTCGGTCACCGGTCGTGGCGAGGGTTACGCCTACGTGGAGGTGCGGGTGAACAACCTCTGCCAGATACTTGATGACGTTATCGCCGATAACTGTCTGGCCCTGGAGGCGGACAGCGCCTGCCAGATCGAGGACGAAACGGTGGACGGGGTGCGGACCTGGCAGAGCTTCAACCCCACTGGCAAGTATCCCGTGCCCAGCACCAGGCGGATAACCGCCAGCGCCACCTGCGGCAAGGACATCACCCGCGACTGGTGGGACAAGCGACGGACTTACCGCTGCACCAGAAACAACGCCTTCGATTTCGCCGAGGCGGGCCGCCGGGTTGACACCATCACCCGTTCCCTGGACGCCAACTCCCTGAATCAGACGACTTTCGATTTTACCGACACCCGCAAGGATCAAAAAACTGGGGCCTGGGCCACGGATGGCCAAAGCGTCGAGATCAACGAGACCCTGCCGTCGCCGGACTGCGAACTGGTCTGCAAGACCAGAAAGCCGGTGCAGGACAGCCAGGTATCCCTGACCGGGGTCAGCACCGATTACCAGAACTCACCGACCCGCTACGACACCTTCTACCATGTCTGCACCAACGGCAACACCTGCCCGGCCGGGCCTGGCGAGGTGGTGGCCGAGGACTGCCGTTGCATAAACGGGTTTGCCGAGGCGGCCACCGCCATGTCGGTGCTCGACGAGGCTGGCCGGGACATGGTCTGCACCGGAGGTGGGGGCACCAGTATCGGTGACTGCGTGGGTCAGATCAGGATCTTCAACGGCCAGGGCAAGGAGTGCCTGCAGAACGGCTGGGACACGACCTTCTTCAACTGCTGCAACGACTCGGAGGGGAGCTTCTTGATCTTCAAGAGGCACTGCCCGGACGCCAGCCTGAAGACGGTGCAGGCCAAGCAGGCCGGGCGGACGCATTTCATCGGCACCTACTGCAAGCGTGAGCTGCCGCTCATCGGCTGCATCCAGGAGGCGGATGTCTACTGCGTGTTCAACTCCAAGCTGGGGCGGATCGTCCAGGAGCAGGGCCGGCTACAGCTTAAACAGTTCGCGCCGGGCGGCAACTGGGGCTCGGCCGGTTCACCCAACTGCGTCGGCTTCACGCCGGAGGAGTTTCAGATGCTCGATTTCTCGCAGATTGACCTTTCGGAGATGTTCGGCGACCTTGCGCCGCTGTCGGCGGCGCAGATGCAGGGTAAGGCACAGAATGCGATTAATGCGTTTCAGGGGAGGGTGCGGTAGGTCTCGCGGTTGGCGTCGTTCTGTTCGACGAGTGATGGGCGCGGTGCCGACGCCATGCTCCACCAGCCCGGTTTTCTTCACCACTCCGTCCAGGATTTGACGATAACACGGATCGTCGACCGAGTCTCGCACCTCCGTCCCCTCGCGATGCAGGCGGAGGCAGAGGCTGAAGCCCAAAAAGTCGCGGCTGAAAAAAATAGGATTTTTCGCCTGGCCGCCTGGTTCCCTCAGACCGCGATGAGGGGCAGCCGGTCACCGAGGACGCCGAACTCCGGGTCGGCGGTCAGGAGGGTGGCACCGCGCGCGATAGCCAGCGCTGCGGCAAAGGCATCGGCATAGGAAATAGGGTGCTCGGCCTTGAGTTGAACCGCACTCCAGAAGACCTCCTGCTCAAAAGGAACGATGGTGAGGGGCAGAAGCTTGATCTCGTCGCGCTTCCGCTCGGCAACCGGCCATCCTCGTACCTTGCCGATCCGGTAGACGACTTCCCCTAAGTTGATCTGATGCATCAAGGCGGCACACTCCTTACGATGGGCGGCATAGAGGTGCTCCCGCACCGTCTCCATCCCTGCCTCTGCCTGCGCCAGCCGCAAAAGGGCGCAAGCGTCCAGGACATAGACCGGCTTATCGCTTGCCATCCCGACAAACCTCCTGCCGGTGCTCGTCGATCAACCCTTGGGCCAGGGAGTCACGGTCCTTGAGCGAACCGCAAAAGGCGGCAATGGGGTCGGCCGGCACGGGCCGCATCTCGATATGGTCGCCAACCAAGGCGATTTCCAGCAGGGAGCCCTTTTCGATGGCAAGGTGCTTGCGAATCCGAGATGGGATTACCACCTGGCCCTTGGTAAGAGTACGCACTGTCTGCATGGCCTACCTCCGTCAAACGGTTAAACTTTATTTTTTAGTTTAACCAAACGCGGATGTTTGTCAAGATAGGCTGACGACATATTTGTTTTGCCGCTGGCTCGCTGAGGCCCCAGGATTTCTCGTACCATCCCCTTTCTGGCATCGGGGGGTAATCAAATCCGGGCGCTCAGCGCCCGGATTCTTTACTCTATTCGGGATTCTTTGCGGCTCAAGGTCTTAAGATCGGCGACCGTTTGCAGGTCGGCACCGAAGTGATCCTAGAAATTACCTAGAGCGGCAAGGAGTGCCATAACGTCGGCTGCGCTATCAAGAAGGCTACCGGCGACGCATCATGCCCCGCTAGGGCCTGTCCTCCCGGGGTCATTCAGGGCGGCGAGCGGGTTTTAGGTAAGGAGGCGCTGGCTTGGTTGCTGGGGCAGCATTTTTTATCTTGACTGTATGCCCATATAAGAATATATTCATATTGAAATTTAACTTGGAGGCCGATTGATGTTCAAGCTCTATCTCAAGGTAATGAAGGCCCTGTCCGATCGGACGCGGGTCACGATGGTCAAGCTGCTGCAAAATCGCGAGATGTGCGTCTGCGAGTTGCAGGCGGCGCTCAAGCTGGCCCAGCCCACGGTG
>JAJYJA010000032.1 GCA_021789795.1 Deltaproteobacteria bacterium
TCCCTTCGTCGCCAATACCCGCGTGATCGCCGACGTCAACGTCGTCTTGCCATGGTCTATGTGCCCAATCGTCCCTATATTTACATGCGGTTTCGTTCTCTCAAACTTTTGCTTTGCCATCGTTTTTTTCTCCTCTGCCAAATTAAAATTCGGTTTATGAATTTCAACCCTGTGGAATTGCTTTCTTCAAGATGGAGCTCACGACCGGAATCGAACCGGTGACCTCTTCCTTACCAAGGAAGTGCTCTACCTACTGAGCTACGTGAGCCCGCGTACTTTAACCAGCGTCCCGCCAGTCCGACATCGACTCTTGGCCGGACGCCAAACATTACCGGCAACCGTCCGCGATCTTAATTTTTGGAGCGGGAAACGAGGCTCGAACTCGCAACCCTCAGCTTGGAAGGCTGATGCTCTGCCAATTGAGCTATTCCCGCAGGGGACACTAAAGCCGTCGAGAGAGAGACAACCTGAAACCATAAGCCTCACGGCGACGGCACAAGATACCGTGAGCGCCAGGAAAACCGTCCAAGTTCGTCATGCACGGCTCCTAAAACAGGCAAGCTAAAATCTTGGTGGAGGGGGGAGGATTCGAACCTCCGAAGGCATCGCCGACAGATTTACAGTCTGTTCCCTTTGGCCGCTCGGGAACCCCTCCCCTCGCGCTGCATTATATATCGTAACCAAGCGAAACAATGGCAACTTGGAGCTGGCGATGGGAATCGAACCCGCAACCTATGGTTTACAAGACCATTGCTCTGCCAGTTGAGCTACGCCAGCATAACGCGGCAATATAAACGCTCACTGACCACAATTCAACCATTTTTTTACAAAAAGAAAGGCCACCATCACCAGCGCGGTCATGGCGGCCCACACAAAGCCGGCTATCGCCGGCCGGGGATCTCAGGCCCTCTTGGTCACATAGTCGCTTTGGCGGTAACGCTCAAAGGCCATGGCAAAGGTTCTATACACCAGATGCGCGAATTTCGTGTAGGGCATATACAGGAAAAGCATCATAATGGCAACCAGGTGGATGAAATAAAAACCGTAGGCCAAGGTGCCGATATGAGCCAGCCTGGTCAACTCCGAAAGCAGCCCAGAGATGCCGACCACCGCGATCTCGTAAATCAGAAACCAGTCGTAAAAGGTGCCCTGGCTGCCGCTTACGCTCTCGTCGTTGGAACGCTTGCCCCACAGCAGCAGGATACCGTAGATCAAGGCGATGGCGGAGACATTGGCCAGGATCTTGATGGGGTCCCAGAGGGGGATGGGGCCGTGCAGGCTGGGGTTGAAGATGCCGAGCAGGTCCTTGCGGATGAAGCCGTAGGTGGTGACGATGAGCAGGCCGATAAAGGCGAGCATCAACGGCTTGTGGCCCCGCACCCGGTCTTGGTTGACGCCGCACTCGTTAAACCGTTTGTGGGAGATGATCTCCTGTACCGCCGGCCACAGAAACTCCTTGGCGAACTGGGGGCAGGAAGGCCGGAAACCGGGCTTGGTCTCCAGACCCGCAGCCATCTTGGCCCACAGGGCGGACACCCCCTTGTAGGCGGAGAACAGGGCCAGACCGGCGGCAGGCAGCATGATGGCGTCGATGAAGAATACCGTCTTGGACAGATAGTGGAAATGCCACTCCCCGAAGAACTTGCCGAAATCGATCGTGCCCTCCGGCAGGTGCATGCCCCCGGAGATATACCACAAGACCAGGATAATGGCCGCCGGCAGCCCGATCAGGATGGGCAGGTTGCTGCTGGAGCTGGCCAGTTTGGCCAGGCCGGAGGGAAATCCGTAGTAGGTGTAGGCGTAGGCCCGGATGGCGCCCAAGACATCGCCCGGCTTGGCGCCCCGGGGGCAATAGGCGGTGCAGTCGCCGCACTGGTGGCAGAGAAACACGTCCGGATCCGCGACCAGCTTGTCCTTCAAGCCCCACTGGGCCCAGATCATCTCCTTTCTGGGAAACGGCTTCTGGTCGGAAGACAGCGGGCACACCACCGAGCAGGTGGCGCACTGGTAGCACTTCTTTAAGGTGTCCCCGCCCGCCCCTTTCAGGTACTTAATGAATTGTAAGTCAGAGTTAATCTGCATTTATCCTCTCCTTTCTCGCAGGTGTGGAACCGGCGGCCCAGGGCCTCGCCCGCATAGGGCCGCCGGCCTGTTCACAGCATCAATAGCCCTTGAACGGATTCGGGCCCAGCCCCTTGATCTCTTCCACGAACTCGTTGATCACCGCGGCCACGGAGTCGTAATCGGAGATGGCCACCTGCCGCACGGCGCAACGCTCCGGCTCCAAGCCCAGGGTGGAGAGGGTCTCGCCGATATTCTCCATCCGGCGATTGGCGATCTCGCTGCCCTTGACAAAGTGGCACTGGTAGTCATCGCCGTACCGGCAACCCAAGAGGATGGCGCCGTCCATGCCGGACGACAGGGCATCCTTGATCCAGACCATGTTCACCGATCCCAGGCAGCGGACCGGCACCACCCGCACCAGGTTGCTGATCTTTTGATGACGCATCCCGGCCATGTCCAGGCAGGGATAGGCGTCGTTCTCGCAGACCAGGGCCAGGATGCGCAGCTTGTCCTCGTCGTCGTCCGGCACCTCGATGGACTTGATCATCGAGCCGATCATATCGACGTTGTAGTTCTTAAAGCCGATGATCCGCTCCGGGCAGGCCCCCATGCAGGTGCCGCAACGGCGGCAGCGGGTGGGGTTGGGCTTGGGCGTCCCCTTCTCGTCGTCGTCTAGGGCGCCGAAGGGACACTCCTCGGTGCAGCGCTTGCACTGGGTGCAACGCTGGAAGAAGAACTCCGGGTAAGTGGGATCACCGGAGCGGGGATGCACCGCCACCCCGCGATCGGCGGACTCCATGCACTGGATGGCCTTCAGGGCGGCGCCGGTGGCGTCGTCGATGGTCTCCTCCATGGTCTGGGCCTTACGCACCCCGCCGCAGGTGTAGATGCCGGTGCGCCGGGTCTCATAGGGGAAGCAGATGAAGTGGGAGTCGGCGTAGCCGTCGAAGAGATCGAGGTCCAGGAAGGCCGGTCCCTGGCGATAGGCCAGGTTGATGGAGTTTTCGTGCTTGGTGGTCGGCACCATGCCGGCGGCCAAGACCACCATATCGACATCCAGCTCCAGGTCTTCGTTCAACAGGGTGTTCTTGGCAATCACCCTAAGACCGCCGCCCGCCTCCTCCACCTGGGTGACCTGGGCCTTGGTCAACATGATGCCGTCCTCGTTCTGCGCCCCCTTGTAGAACATCTCCATGTTACCGGGGGTACGCATGTGCTGATAGAGGATATAGGCGATGCCGTTGGCGTTGTCCTCCCGGACGTAACGGGCCTGCTTTAGGGCCACCATGGAGGTGACCGAGTTGCAGAAGGGGAAATCGGCGTCGTCCTCCGCCCCGCCGGGGCTCTGCACGAAGGCGACCTTGGCCGGCACCTTGCCGGTCTTGGCCAGTTTCTCGAACTCGGCGTTGGTGACCACGTTCTTCAACTTCCCGTGCCCCAGGTGCTCGTAGGCAGAGACGTCGGCCGGCGTCCAGCCGGTGGCGAGCACAACCGCCCCGAAATTCAAGGCCTCGGGGTTCTCGGCGGTATATACCTGCTTGCCGACGTTGGGGTCCTCCATCTGCCCCTTGGCGATCAAGTCCTGCTGATCGACCGTGACCTTGGCCGGGGCGTCCCACTCACTGGTGGTGCCCGCCGGTTTCAGGGTAACCTTGAAGGCGCCAGGCGCCCCGCCGATCCGAGCCACCTCGGTCTCGGTCTTGACGGTGATGTTGGAGTCGGCCTCCACCTCCTTGACCAGGGTGGCGATGGTGGGATTCTCCAGATCGGTCCAGGGGGCCTTGGTGGGAAACTGCTTGCGCCAGCCGGTGGCCTTGCCACCCAGGGCGGCGGCCTTCTCGATCAGGGTGACGCTGTAGCCGGCCTTGGCCGCCTCGCGGGCGGCGGTGAGACCCGCGACCCCGCCGCCCATCACCAAGATGTCCTTGGTGATATTCTCGAGTTTGTAAGGCTCGGGCAGCTCCTCCTTCTGGGCCTTGGTGCAGGCCATGCGGATATTGTCCGCGGCCAACTCCTGGACGTATTCGGCGTCCGCGTCCTCGCCCTGGCACCAGACGCACTGCTCGCGCAGGTTGGCCCGGACCACGATCTTGTCGTCGCCGAAGTCGAACTCGTCCTGCATCACCCTAAACGAGCAGGCGCCGATCACCAGGGTGTTGGCGCCGGCGGCGATATCGGCCTCGATCATCTCCCGGCCAGCCTTGGAGCACAGGGCCTCGTGGGTCTTGCAGGGGAATTTCATGCCCGTGGCCACCTTGGCCAGGGCCTCGCAGTCCACACCGGCGCCGATGCCGCATCCCGAACAAATATAGGCTTGAGTTTTCTTATCCATCGAACTTATCTCCTTGAGGCTTGAATTGCTTTTAAGGCGGCGGCGGTGGCGTTCTGGGTGGCGGTGACCACGTCAGAGGCCTTCTTGGCGCAACCGGCGGCCAGCATGGCCCGGTCGGCGTCGCTGACGATAAAGCCGTTCTTGTCCATGGCCACCCCTGGCAGGGAGGCCATGCCCTTGGCGGCGGGCTCCATGCCGGTGGCCAGGATGGCCAGATCCACCTTCTGCCTGACCTTGTCGCCGGTGACGGCGTTCTCGGCGACCAGGGTCACCCCACCGTCGCCCTCGGCGACGATGTCGGCCACCTTGCCCTTGATGAAGAAGGTCTTGGGATCGGCCATCAGCTTCTCGCGGAACTTCTCATACTTGCCGGGGGTGCGCAGGTCGATGTAGAAGACGTAGATCGGGGCCTCGGGATAACGCTCCCGGATATAGGTGATCTGCTTCATGGTGGCCATGCAGCAGATATAGGAGCAGAACTCCAGGTGATTCTCGTCGCGGGAGCCGGCGCACTGCACAAAGGCGAAGCTCTGCGGCTCCTTGTTGTCGCCGGGCCGCAGGATCTTGCCGCCGGTCGGGCCCGCCGGGGCGGCCAGGCGCTCCATCATCATGTTGGTGATGATGGCGTCGGAGGAGTTGAACTTCAGATTATCCATCCGGGTGGGGTCATAGGGGTTCCAGCCCGTGGCCCAGACGATGGCGGCCACGTTCAGCTTGAAGCTCTTGGCCTGCATGTCCATCTCGATGGCCCCGTACTTGCAGGCCTCAACGCACTTGCCGCAACGGGTGCAGGCGCTGGGGTCGATGACGTAACGCATGGGAAAGGCCATCTCGTGGGCCTTGTAGATGGCCTTGGTCTTGTCCATGTTGAAGTTGAAGGCGTTGGCCCGGCTCTCCGGGCAGGCGTCAACGCAGGCGTTACAGGCGGTGCAGTTGGCGTTGACGTAGCGGGGGGCCGTCTCCAGGGTGACCTCGTAGCTGCCCGCCGAACCGGACACCGCCTTGACCGTGGTCATGGTGTAGGTGCGCACCTTGCGGTTGTTCTTGATCCGCTTGAAGTTGATCTCCATGCCACAGGAGGGGGGACACAACTTGGGGAAATACTGGTTGAGCTGCGCCACCCGGCCACCCAGATAGGGATTCTTTTCCACCAAAAATACGTCCTTGCCCACTTCAGCGGCTTCCAAGGCTGCGGTCATGCCACTGATTCCGCCGCCCACGACCAGCACCGCACCCATGTTAGGTGCTCCACCTGCGTCTGTCATGCCTCTCCTCCATTTAAGAGTGTTAAGTTGATGAAAAACATTTCCCGTGGCTGAATCTAATCCTCAAGTAACGCATTAAACTCAGCCACAAAAAATGTCGTCCCCTGGTCTTGATAGAAAAATCTCCAGGCGCCCAAATATCGGCGCCTGGAGATTTCATGTCACTAAAGCAACTGACCGGCAATCAGCCGTTGCCCGAAACCAGAATTACAGCCAGGGATCGGTCTCAACGACATTGATGCAGTTGACCTTCTCACACTTCCACTCCTTGCTCTTCGGATCGAAGGTGGAGTTGACGAAGGCCTTCCAGTTGGCATCGTCACAGGTCGGATAATCTGACCGGTAGTAGAAGCCCGGATAACGGGACTCCTTGCGGAACTCGATGTGACGGATGTGGGTCTCCACGCACCAGATGCGGTGGTAGTTTTCCCAGGCCCGCATCAACTCGTGCAGATCGCCGGCGGCCATCAGCTCGGCGTCCTCGCGCAGCATGCGGAGCAGGTCGAGGCAGATGTTCAGGAGCTTGCCCGAGGTCATGTAGTAGGTGGCCACGCCGCCGCCGTACTCGTCGGTGGCCTTCATCAGACGCATCATCAGGCCGGCAGGCTTGCAGTAGTTGGGGTTGACGTCGGCGGCGGTGGTGGCGCCGACATGCTCGTGATAGCGTCTAACCGGGGCGTAGATCTCGTCGGCCAGCTGCTGGGCGGTCTGGGACAGCTCCGGGTTGAAGGAGGCGTTGTCGCGGCAGTACTTGACCATCTGCTTGGCCACGATCCGACCCTCGGCGTGGGAACCGGAGGAGAACTTGTGACCGGAGGCGCCGACGCCGTCACCGGCGGTGAACAGGCCGTTGACGGTGGTCATCCGGTTGTAGCCCCACTTGTACTGATGGGAACGCGGGCCATCGACGGTCGGGACCCAGGCCTCGTTCGGGCCGGAGACCCAGATGCCGCAGCAACCGGAGTGAGAACCCAGCATGTACGGTTCGGTGGGCATGATCTCGGAACCGACCTTCTCCGGCTCGATGTTCATCCCGGCCCACAGACCGGCCTGACCAACGGACATGTCCAGGAAGTCTTCCCAGGCCTCGGACTCGAGGTGCTTCCAGTACTTCTTGACCTCCTTGTCGTCCATGCCGGCGGCCTTCTTGGCATCCAGGAAGGCGTTCAAGGCGACGTCGGTGGCCATGTAGATCGGGCCGCGACCGGCCTTCAGCTCGTTCAGCATCAGGTGGTTACGCAGACAGGTCGGGGTGACGGCAGAGGCGCCATAGGGCATGAACTTGGAGAGCTCCTCCTTGACCGAATCGCTGTTGGCGTAGAACTCGCCCAGACCGTTCTGCACCTTGGCCTTAAACAGCAGGAACCAGGCGCCGACCGGGCCGTAACCGTCCTTGAAGCGGGCCGGGGTGAAGCGGTTCTCCATCATGGTCAGGGTAGCGCCAACCTGGGCGCACATGGTGTAGGTGGAGCCGGCGTTCCAGACCGGATACCAGGCCCGGCCCTTGCCCTCACCGGTGGACCGGGGACGGAAGATGTTGACCGCGCCGCCGCAGGCGACCAGCATGGCCTTACACTTGAACACGTGCACCTTGTTCTCGCGGGTGGAGAAGCCAACCGCACCGGCGATGGTGTTCTCCTTGTTCTTGTCGAGCAGCAGCTTGACGATGAAGACGCGCTCCAGGCAGTTGGCCTCGCCCAGGGCCTTCTTGGCCGGCTCGGCAACGATGCACTTGTAGGACTCGCCGTTGATCATGATCTGCCACTTGCCGGTGCGCACCGGCTTGCCGCCCTGAGGCAGGGTCGGGGCCGGCTTGGAGCCGTCCAGGTTGGAGCCGTCGTCAGCCACCTTCCAGATCGGCAGGCCCCACTCCTCGAACAGGTGCACGGAGTCGTCAACGTGACGGCCCAGATCGTAGATCAGATCCTCGCGCACCACGCCCATCAGGTCGTTACGCACCATCTTGACGTAGTTCTCGATCGGATTCTCGCCGATGTAGGTGTTGATGGCGGACAGGCCCTGGGCCACGGCGCCGGAACGCTCCATGGAGGCCTTGTCAACTAGGGTGATCTTCATGTCGGCCGGGGCCCACTTCTTGATCTCAAAGGCACAACCGCAAGCGGCCATACCACCGCCGACGATCAGCACGTCAACGTTATGCTCGACAATCTCCGGATTGGTAACCGCGGGCAACTCGCCCAGTGGCTGATTAGGTAACGCCATTGTAATTCCTCCTAAAATGTATTGTTCAAAATAAGGTTAGGCAGCGAGTTTCAATCACTTGGCCAGCTTGGTGGGCTGCTTGAGTGCCTTCTCGGTGGACAGCAACTCGTCATCCAGATTGACGCCCTTGAGGCTCTCGTAGGCGTTGGCGGCACCCTCGGCGGTGGTGCGGATCGGGAACTTGAAACGCTTCAGGTTGCCGTTGCGGAACTTCACCGTCCACATGATGGAGTCGGAGCTGCGCATCGGGTGAACCTGACCGCCCATCGGCACGAAGTCGTTGTAGCCGCGCACCGCGATGGCGCCCTGAGGACAGATCTTAACGCAGGAGTAGCACTCCCAGCAGGCATCCGGCTCCTGGTTGTAAGCGCGCATGGCCTCCTTGTTAAGGACCATCAGGTCGTTAGGGCAGATGTACATACAGGCGGTCTTGTCACCGCCCTTGCAACCGTCACACTTTGAAGGGTCTACATAACTTGGCATTAACTTACCTCCTCACTTTGGAATTGAGAATTTGACGCCGCCCATGCGGCGCCCGTGTCAAAAAACCAGCAATTGCCGCCCCGTATCCGGGACGTGCCCTTGCCAATACCTCCCCTTTCCGGCTCTCCCAAACGAGCCCTCATTCATTCCGCGAGGCGATCACGAGACACAACTAACTTATTTTATTAGTTTAATCAACCAAATCACCACCGCAAATGAAGCATGACTCATTTTTCCCAATGGACTTTTTAATTTCTCACCATATAAAAGTCAAGGAAAAAAACCGCCGGGCAAGGCCAGCCGAAAGTATAGCTCGCCGGCTGGTTTCGCGCATCTGGGGCGCGGTTGAATAGTTACGGTCCCCAGCCGGTGCCAATTCTGCGGCACTAAGCTGGACAGTTACCAACATTTTTGTTTGACACCCCCGTCCCCGGTGATTAGCTTGTCGCCAATTTTGATGGCGTCGCAAAAAGACCGATCTACTGCGGCGCGTGGCGGTTTGGCTCGTTCGGCATACCATCTGTATGGCCTCACTCGCCAAACACACCCCGCGCCTTGTATATCGGCCCTTTTGCTTAGCCATCGGTTACCTTTTTGCGAGATCATCAATTTTTACCAGCCCAGACCGGGCGCCGGCCCACCGGCCCGCCCTCCCCCAAGCCAAGGAATCGCCATGACCGCCTCAGACGCCAGCAACGCCAAGCAAGAACTACTCTTCGGCAAGGAAAAGAATCCCAGCCATATCCTGCCGGAGAAACTCACCCTCGACAGCAAAATCAAATTCCGCTGCCACCCCGGCGTCTCCTGTTTCACCTCCTGCTGCGGACATATCAACATCACCCTCACCCCCTACGACATCCTCTGCCTGAAAAAGCGCATCGGCATCGACTCCGACGAGTTCCTGCTCCGCTACACCCAGCCGGTCTACCTGGAGAAGACCGACATGCCGGGGGTGCAGATCCACTTAACCGCCGAGGGCAAATGTCCCTTCGTCACCGAGGAGGGCTGCCTGGTCTATACCGACCGGCCCTCCGCCTGCCGCTACTACCCCGTCGGCATGGCCAACTTCCACGAAGGGGCGCAGGAGAACCAGACGGCGGAAAAATTCTTCTTCAAGGTCAAGGAGGATTACTGCAAGGGCCACGATGAGGACAAGGTGTGGACGGTGCGCGAATGGCGGGCCGACCAGGGCGTGGACGTGCGCGACGAGATCAACCGCGGCTGGATGGAGCTGGTGATGCGGCGCAAATCCTTCGGCCAGCAGGCCACCTTGAGCGAGCCGGCCAAGAAGATGTTCTTCATGGCCAGCACCAACCTGGAAAAATTCCGCGACTTCATCTTCCACAGCTCGTTCCTTGAAACCTACGACATCGACAAGGAAACCTTAGCAGAGTTGCAGGAAGACGACATCGCCCTGCTCAAATTCTCCTACCGTTATCTGGCCTCCTCCCTGTTCGGCACCCAGGATTTAAAGATCAAGGAGGAAAGGATCAAGTCCAAGGTGCAGGAGATGAAGGCCAAGCAACAGGAGGCGGCCCAGCGGGCGGAGCAGACCTACGAGGACCTGAAGCGGGATCGCGACCAGTTGCGGCAGACGATCGACGAGAGAAAGGCCGACCGCAAACAGGGGTGAGACCGGCTCGGCCCCGGTCAACGCCGGGCGGGCCGGGGCCGGTACTGGGGAACGCCGATCCAGTAAGGATCGGCAACCGCCTGCCGGTAGGCGGCCAGGGCCTCGGGTGAGGAGTTGACGTGCAGGTTGCTGAAGCTGCCGTCCTTGTTCTCCCAGCGTTCGTGCCAGTAAACCGCGGCCCGCACCCGCTGATAGCGGGACTTCATGTCCGCGAAGGCCTCCCGGAAATAGGCCGCCTTGTCGCCCCTCCCCGGGTACTCGCCCACCCCCCACTCGGCCACGATCACCGGCTTGTTGGGGTCGAGCCGGCAGAGTTCGGCGTAGGCGCTGTCCATCACGTCGTAAAACGACGACCAGTCCTCGGACTTGCTCATCTTGCCATAGACGCTCAGGCCCAGCCAGTCAACATAGTTTGAGCCGGGGTAGTAGTTGCTGAAGTCGTTCCAGGGCTTAAGCGGCTGGCCGTAGTGATTGGGGTGAAAGCCCCAGCTGATGTTGTTCGCCCCCCGCGCCCGCACCCGATCCACCACGTACCTAAAGGCCTTCTTGACCAGCTCCGGCCCGGCGTAGAGCGGCTTGCCGTCTTTGTGGCCAATCACCTTGCCCGCCCCGTAGTAATAACCCGACCATGGAAACCACTTGCCGTTCATCTCCAGGCACCAGGAGACCATGATCGGCTTGCCGTACTCCCGGGCCTGATCGGCCCACTGGTCGATATAGCTATCCCACTTGCCGGCCAGGATGGCTCGGAGACTGAAGCGGTCCGGGCCGCGCAGCTCGTCGTAGGGCTTGTCCCAAGGCGACCAGAAGAGCAGGGGGATGGCGCCGTAGGAGGCGATGATGTCGAGCGTCCGGCGGGGGAACTCCTGATCCCCCCAGAAGTTGCCGAACCCGACCATGGCCAGGTGCTTGCCGACCAATTTCTCGAACCCGGTCAGGCCGTCGTAGGTGACATGGCTCTCGCCGTCGCCAAAATCGACATAGGCCCCCAAGTAGGCCCCCTCCTTGGGCATGACGATCTCCAGCGGGCCGGTCTGCCGCTCGGCCACCGCCTCCTTGCCCTTGCAGCCGGGAACCAGCCCCAGGCAGACCAGTAAGACCGCCGCCAGCCGGCCCGCCCAACCGCCCCTCTTAGCCTCTCTCCTTGCCTTCATCTTCCCTTCAACGCCTTGATATTGGTAAGTATCTACAGCCTAGTGCCGCAGGATTGGCCCCGGCTGGATAGTTATTTTCTAATTGTGGCCCGCATGGCCCCCCGGCCGTAGCTGACCGAGGCGGTGCGGTCGAGCTTGCCCCAGCCCACCCACGCCCCCTTCACCGCCTTGAAGATCGCCTTGGCCACCGCGAAGCTTAACACCGGCCGATAGACAAAGCGCATCGGCAGCACCAGCCACACCTGCCGCAGCCGCTCCCGCTCGATCAGACAGGCCACGGTGGCGAGCAGCAGGTCGGCGGCCAGAAAGACCACGAAGTAGAAGTACAGGATGCCGTTGGCCGGGCTCACCAATAGCGACAGGATCAGGATGCCGTCGATAACCGGCCCCAAGGCCACCAACAGGATATTGAAGAACCAGGCGCTGGGCAGGCTGAACCAACCCAAGGCCCCGTAATGCCGGTCGAAAAGCAGCTCCCGGTGCTTCCACAGGCATTGCAGGGTGCCGAAGGCCCAACGGAAACGCTGCTTGGCAAAGGCCCGGATGGTCTCCGGGGCCTCGGTCCAGGCCACCGCCTGGGGGGCGTAGCTCACCCGGTAGCCACAACGGTGCAGGCTCAAGGTCAGATCGGTATCCTCGGCCAGGGTGTCCTTGCTGATCCCCCCGGCCCGCGCCACCGCCCCCCGCCGCAGGGCGCTAACCGCTCCCGGCACCACGGTGATGCAGTTCAACTGGTGATAGGCCCGGCGATCCAGGTTGAAGCCGCAGGTGTACTCCAGGGACTGGAAGCGGGCGATCATGGTCTGGGGGTTGCCCACCCGGGCCCGGCCCGAGACCGCCCCCACCTCCTCGTCGGCAAGGGGCCGCACCAGCTCCCCGATGGTGCCCGGCTCGAACTGGGTGTCGGCGTCCAGGGTGACCACCAGCTCGTGGGCCACCGCCGCCATCCCGGCCCGCAGGGCGGAGGCCTTGCCGCCGTTCCGCTGCTGGATCAGCCG
The DNA here is from genome assembly GCA_021789795.1 of Deltaproteobacteria bacterium. GTDB lineage: Bacteria > Desulfobacterota > Desulfobulbia > Desulfobulbales > VMSU01 > VMSU01. The sequence continues at coordinate 12,153 of JAJYJA010000032.1, forward strand.
GACGCGGGCGTCTTCCGCCGCCAGCCGGGCCACGATCGCCGCCGTGTCGTCCTGGGAGCCGTCATCGACCACCAGTACCTCGATCTCACCCGCATAGTCGGTGGCCAGGATGGCCCGCAGGGTTCCCTCGATGACCTTGGCCTCGTTGTAGGCGGCGACCAGCACGCTCACCTTTGGCGTCCAGGCCCCGCCTTCCCCCCGGTTGCGGCGCCGGTCGCGCACCGCAAACCAGGCCACCACCAGGGTGCGGAGCACCACCAGGGCGGTGGCCACGATCATGAAGGCCCAGAAGAAGTTGGCCACCGCGTGGATGACCGCAAACCCCCAATCGCTGATCACCCTGGACGCCGACTTCTGGCCCACCGGCACCGGGGGCATGAGCTGCTCCGGGCCGATGCCGCTGAGCTCGGAGAGCGGCACGATGGCGTCGCCCCGGTCGCGCAGATAATCGATAATCTCCGGCAGGGCCGCCACCGTCTGGCTGCGATCCCCGCCGGCGTCGTGGAGGAGCAACACGTCCCCGCCCAGCTCGCGGCCCTCCTTGACGCTGGCCAACATCGCTGGCACCCCTGGCCGGGCCCAGTCCTCGGGGTCGATGTCCTCGGTGACGGTGATGTAGCCCAGCTTCTGGGCCAGGGCGATGGGCACCAGCTCGTCCCGGTCGTGAGGGTTGGTGTCGGCGTTGTAGGGCGGGCGGAAGAGGATGGTGGAATGCCCGGTCAGGGACTCGATCAGCCGCTGGGTGGCGTTGAACTCCAGATAGGCCCGCTCCCTCTTCACCTGGGCGATGTTGGGGTGGGTGTAGGTGTGCACCCCGATCAGGTGGCCCTCCTGAATGACCCGCCTCACCAGCCGGGGGTTCTTCTCCATGTTGGCCCCGATCATGAAGAAGGTCGCCTTGACCCCCTTGGCCTTCAAGATGTCCAGGATCTGGGGCGTCCACTCCGGGTCCGGGCCGTCGTCAAAGGTAAGGGCGACCGCCTCCGGCCTGCCGCCGCCCTGATGGATGATGGTCAGATAACTGGGAAACTTCTGGTATTGTTCCACCGCCATCTGCTCGCCGTCGCCGGTCTCCTCGATGCTGAACCCGCGGCTGCCGTCGGCCAACTCGTCCGACATGGTGATGAAGTTGCCGGTCCCGACGTTGGCGATCGACCCGCCGGGGGTGAGGACGGCGAGCGGCTGCAACTCCTCCGGGCTCAAGGGGCGGCTGGCGTCCATCCTCAGCACCTCCCAGATGCCGGGGTCCTCGGTGCCCAGCCGGGAGATGGCGATGCCGCCGACATGGTGCTCCCGGCCCGCCCGGAGCTGATTCAAGAAGGTGGCGGCGTCCAGGAACCAGACGGTATGCGCCACCCCCCCGTCCTCGTAGGCGAAATGCGGGTTGTAGGTCTGGGTGTCGAACTCGCAGGAGGCCAGCGACGAGCGCCCGGCCATGGTCATCACGTCCTGGAAGCGCAGGGAGTTGGCGTCCCCGCCGCCGTCCGTCCAGTCGTAGCCGTAGGAGCCCAGGGAGATGATCCACTGCGAGGGATCGCCGTAGGCGTCAACCAGGGTGTCGAGCCAGCCGTTGAACCAGTCCCAGGAGGCGATGGGGCCGGCGGGATCGGACTCGCCGTTCTCGTCGTGCATCATGGCCACGAACCGGTCCAGCTCCGGGGCCAGGGCGTCGAGATCGAAGACATCCAGGCCGTTGCCCATGGGCAGGGAGAGCCACAGCTCCAGCGACCGGTCGTGGAAGTCGGCGGCCAGCCGTTTAAGGAAGGCGGTCATCGCCCCCCGGTAGGTGGGATCGACCTTCTCCCAGTTGATGATCACCCCGCCCGCCCCCAGTCCCTTGACCTGGGCGGCCAGGTTCTCGATAAAGGCCTGCTGGCGCGATGGCGGGCCGTTGATTAAACCCTCCACCGCGTCCGGCAGCCAGCCCCCCAGCGGGTCCTCGTTGTCCAAAAGCGGCATCAGCACGATGCCCCGCTCCCGGGCCAGATCGATGACCGGCTGCTCCCGCTTGACCTCCAGCCGGCCGGTGCCGTCGGCGACGGTGAGCCAGTCGGGGCAGAGATGGGTCAGGGAGGCGGCGTGGGCCTTCAGGGAGTCAAAGCTGTCCTGGTCCCAGCCGGAGTAAAACCCCAGCCTAATGCCCACCGCCCCCGGCGCCCCAGGGCTGGCCAACCGTTGACCGGCCCCTAGCCCGCGCAGCCCCGCCTGCGACTGGATATCCGGGGCCGGCCCCACCTTGGCCACCTTGGCGAAGTTGAGCCACAGGGGCTTGGTCACCAGTTGCCGCCAGGGGTGATCCTTGCTCTGCAAGGCCTTCAGGCGGGTCTTGAGCTGCTGCACCGCCGGCGGCAGGGTGAGCTGAGAGGGCGCGATCAGGGTCTGGACGAACAGCACCGCCGCGACGAAGATAATCACCCCCGCCCCGAACATGACCAGCCGCAGCCGGGGCCAGCGCTTGCCCCGCTGATCCAGGAAGACGAAGGACTCCCCTTCGGGGCCACCCTCCCGGTGTTTAATTTGCTCGTCCGCCGTCTCGCGCATCTTTTCCCCGTCCCCTCAATCCGCCGCGGCGGCCCCAAGCTCCCCGGCCTCGTGCAGGAGCCGCACCGCGCCCACCACCCCCAGGGGAATGCAGAAGAACTGCACGAAGGGGATGGCGAGCAGGCAGAACAAGCCCAGGCCAAAGCCGGTCATCAGGGCGGCGTGGCGGAAGATCACCCGCCGCTGGGCCGAAAAGCCGAGCTGCTGACGGTAAAACACGTAACCGGTGTACTCCATCACCAGGAAGAAGGCCGTCCAGGCCACCGAGAGCCAGGGATAGAGGAGGAAACCCGCCACCGGCAACAGGTGCAAGAGGAGCAGCAACGCCATGCCGGCCACAAACAGGCCGACCTTCTTGGCCTCGGTGATCAAGGTCAGCCCGGACTCCCTGAAGAAACGCTTAAGGCTGAAAGGCGCCTCCCCGGCCCCGCCCCCCAGGAGCCGCTCGGCCCGGGCCGACAAGACATCGTTGAAGGGCGAGGCGATCATACTCCCCACCGCCGCGAAGGTGAAAAACACCAGGGTCATGACCACCACCGCCGCCAAGAGCACCAGGAAATAGTTGAGTATCAGCCAGTACCAGGCCGTACCCTGGGGCAGCCGCGCCATCACCTGGCGGTGGAAAAAATCAAACCCGAAATAGATCACCAGGCCGAAGCTCGCCACGTTGACCACCACCGGCAGGACGACGAAGGGATATAAGCTGGGATGCCGGCGAATGAAGGAAAAGGAGGAAAAGGAATACCAGAACCCCTTGGCAAACCTGGCCAGCGGACTCATCGTAGTCATAAGGTTTCTCCTTTGCAATCGATGGACAAAATAGGTAGGCTAGTACCAAGCCTGCTTCAGCCTGCCCCGCAATTCGTCGGGTGAAAATAGCCTGGGCAACAAGCCTGGGCGGACAAGGTCATGCCATGCCTGATGAGAGACCATTACCACACCGTCGGCGATCAAACCACGGAATTTTGTCCGCCCGCCCCGGCCCCGAGGACTTGCAGGTCGGGCGGCCCGCCCCCGGACGGCATCCCAAGGCCGGGCTGCTCCTCTGCCTCCTGGCCGCCCTCCTGACCGTCCTGCCGGCCAGCCAGGCCGCTGGCGATGGCCAGCGGCTGGTGGTCATCTACTCCAGCGATGTCCACGGCCAGACCGCCCCCTGCGGCTGACACAGCCTCCCCCTGGGCGGTCTGCCCAGAAAGGCGGCACAGGTCAAGGCCACCCTGGCCGAACTCGGCCACCCGCCCCATCTGCTCCTGGACGCGGGCGGCCTCCTCTTCCCCAGCCCCAGCCTGGCGCCGGGCCAGGAAGAACGGGCCAAGCTGACCGCCCGCGCCCTGGTCAAGGCTTACCAGCTGATCGGCTACCAGGCGCTGGGGATAGGCGCCGCGGACCTGGCCGCCGGGGCCGGCTGGCTGCAATGCCTATCAAAAAAATCTAAATCTTATTTCATCAGTGCCAATCTCACCGACAGATCAGGCCGAGAAACCCTCTTCCCTCCGGCGGTCATCCTACCGGCGGGATCACTAAAGGTGGGGGTCATCGCCCTGACCGGCCCCGCCGCCTCAGCCGGCTATCAGGTTCGGCCCTGGCGGGAGGCGCTGCCGGGCCTGCTCGCCAAGACGGCCAAGGAAAGCGACCTCATCATCCTGCTCTCCGATCTGCCCCTGGCCGACACCCAGACCGTGGTCGCCACCTATCCGGCCATCCGGATCGTCATTCAGGGCGGGCCGACCCAGTCCTCCCAGGCCGCCAACCCCCAGTCCCGGCCCACGGGGTCAACGCCCATCCTAAGTGTCGCCCCCGAGGGTCGGCAGCTCGGCGTCTTGGACATCGACTGGCGGCCCGGCCGGCCCTGGGCGCCCCAGGAGTTGGCGCGCCTGACCGCCGCCCGGACGGCCCTGACCCTGACCCGGTCGGAGCTCAAGAAACTTGCCCCGCGGGGATCGTCCCCGTCCGGGGCAACAAACCCGGCCCGGCAGGCGCTCACCGCCAGAAAACTGGCCCTGGAGTCCGAGATAAAGGAGTTGAGCGCAAAACTCGACCCCGCCAACCTCAAGGCCGGTTTCTCCACCTACGTCAACCGGACCATCAACCTCGACGCCAGCCGGCCGGAAGACCCGGCGGTCAAGGCAATCACCGAGCGGCTCGACACCGGCAAAGCCGCCAGCCCAGGGCCCTAGCCGACAGTACCCCACAAAAAAAGGCCATGCGCCCTGGGATCCCAGGGCGCATGGCCTGATATAAAACTAAAAAAACTCGCGACGGATAGATCAGCAGCCGAAGGCCTTCTGCATGGGCGGCACGGTCTGCTTCTTGCGGCTCATCATGCCGGGGCACCACATGGCGCCGTTGGTCAGCTTGCCGCCAAAGGCCTTCTCGATCAGGGCCGGGTCATCGGAAACCACCAGCAGTTCGGTGCCTTCCTTGACCACGTCGGTGAGCATGAAGAGGACGGAATGCCGGCCCTCGGCCTTCAGGGCGGTCAGGGCCTTGACCAGATCGGCGCGGCAACCGGCGGCCTGGTCGAGGGTGGCGAGCTCAAGCTGGCCGATGCCCACCTTCTTGCCGTTCATGTCAAAGTCCTTGTAGTCACGATTCAGCAGGTCCTTGACCGGAACGCCGTCGATGGCCGACTTGGCCTTCAGCATGTCCATGAACAGGGCGCTGGTGTCGGCGATGCCGGCGATGGCGGCCAGTTCCTTGACCGCCGCCTTGTCGTCCGGGGTGCAGGTGGGCGACTTGAAGTTGACGGTGTCGCTCAGGATGGCGGCGGTCATGATCCCGGCCACCTTCTTGTCGATGGCGATGCCGTTGGTCTTGTAGATCTCGTTGATCACCGTGCAGGTGCAGCCCACCGGCTTGGCGTAGAAGAAGATCGGGCTGTTGGTGGTCACGTCGCCGATCTTGTGATGATCGACCACCTCCACCACGTCGCTCATGTTGGCCGGGCCCTGGGCCAGGTCGCTGAAGTCAACCAGCATGATCTGCTTGCCGGCGGCGTCGGTCATGATGGTGGGGGCGGAAAAACCAAAGCGGTCTAAGACCAGCTTGCTCTCCGGGTTCAACTCACCCTGCATGGCCGCCACGGCGTCAACGCCCATCGCCTTCTTAAGGGCGGCATAGGCAATCGCCGAGGCTACGGAATCGGTATCCGGGCTCTTGTGCCCAACAACGTAAATCGACATAACTCTCTCCTCCATCCTGAAATTTAAGTGATACATTTTTTTGATGTGCCCCGCATGGGCACACCTACACCCGCCGGATGGCCAGCCGACAGAAACCTCAGCGCCCGCCGCCAACCGATCGCACCCAAGACCTGCCTATCCCCGTAAGGATAGAATTTCCGTAACTATCCAGCTACACCCCATCTGCTTTGTCACCAACCGGCTCACATACCAAAAAGTAAGCTCGCCGGCTGGTTTCGCGCATCTGGGGCGCGGCTGAATAGTTACGGTCCCCAGCCGGTGCCAATTCTGCGGCACTAAGCTGGATCGTTGCGAATTTCCCGAACATAGTGCTAATCGAAAAACACGTCAAGCACAAAAAACGCTTGCCGTCCAGGCGGGACAGGCCGGGGCTAACCGCCTAAGCCGTTGCCCGAAAACGGCATCAA
>JAJYJA010000214.1 GCA_021789795.1 Deltaproteobacteria bacterium
AGGCGCCTAGGGATATCTATGGACGGCAGCTCGCCCATGCCGAGGAGTTCATCCGCCGGGCGCAAGGTCGTTGATGCGTCCTATTTGGTTTTTTAGCACTAAAGATTAGCTAAAAATGAATCGGAAAACAAAAACATATTTCGGTATATCAATTATATTAGTATTATCTGCCGCCTTATTTTTTTGGAAGCAAGCCGGTGAATTTGTTAAAGTTATTTTTGCGATCCCATTGTCTGGATCACTTGTTGGAGCGTTATTTCAGCTTATCAGAGATCAAGCCTCTTACGAGAAAGAGCTGTTCCTCCAGGAATCTCAAAATATATTTTTCTTGGGGGCAAGCTCCCATATGGCGAATACAGCATTTGATAAACATGTTCAATTTTGTGAAGAGTATGCAATAGAAGCACATAAGGCATTGTCTACATTATTTAAGGAAGGTCCAACAGAAAAGGTAATTAAACATTCATTAGCCCTACATGAAATTCAACAAAAATATGCAGTATGGCTCACAACCGAAATGGAAAAAGAGCTTGATAACTTTGAATCAACACTGAGAAATATAGGTGCTGATGCAATTTATGTCTATCGTAGCCCTCAGGAACCAGAAAGGCAGGAAAATATAAAATCAATGTACAAGACTTTCGCCCAGGCAATTGGTTCAAAGTTATTGGGAAGCGATAAATGGGACGGTGATAACATAACTGACGAATTAGCAGTTGCCGGATTAATACGTCGTTTAAGGAATATTTTAGGAATAGAGGAATTAACTAAATTGAGAGAAACAATAGTTTCAAAAACTATATTATAAAGATGAAAATTAGCTAACCATTTTCTTCAGCGGACTTGGTTCCCTCGCCACTTAGAAATACGATAGGCTGGAGGGGGTAGCCTATCAGCAACTGAAAAACACCAGACATGGCGTCTTGCTGCATTCAATAGTTCAATATTGTAGCAGGCGAAAATGTCTTTTTACCTAACAGCCACAGTCTAACAGCCTAATCAACCTTAAGGAATCACCATGAGCAATCAGTTGCAACTGGCCCAGCAGGGTAAAATTACCAGCGAAATGATCGAGGTGGCCCGGCAGGAGGGCCTAGACGCCGAGCTGATCAGGGAGCGGGTCGAGCAGGGGCAGATCGTCATCCTGACTGGCCGCCACCGGGACAGCCGGGTGGTGGGGATCGGCAAGGGGCTACGCACCAAGGTCAACGCCTCCATCGGCACCTCAAGCGATGTCTGCGACCTGGCCCACGAGCGGCGCAAGGCCCGGATCGCCGAGGACACCGGCGCCGACACCCTGATGGAGCTCTCCGCCGCCGGCGACCTGGACGAGATCAGACGCCAGGTGCTGGCCGAGGTCTCGCTGCCGGTGGGCAACGTGCCGCTCTATCAGGCCTTCTGCGACACCATCAAGCGGCATCGGGACGCCACCCGGCTCGATCCGGAGGCGCTCTTTGAGTTGATCGAGCAACAGTGCGCCGACGGCATGGCCTTCATGGCGGTGCACTGCGGCATCAACCTGTTCTCGCTGGAGAGGATGCAGCGCCAGGGCTACCGTTACGGCGGCCTGTGCTCCAAGGGCGGCACCCTGATGATCCAGTGGATGCTGAAGAACAAGCGCGAAAACCCACTCTATGAGCAGTTCGAGCGGGTGTGCGAGATACTTGCCAAGTACGACACCGTTTTGAGCCTGGGCAACGGCATCCGGGCCGGGGCCATCCACGACTCGCTCGACCGGGCCCAGATGGCGGAGCTGATCGTCAACTGCGAGCTGGCGGAGCGGGCCCGGGCCCTGGGCTGCCAGGCGATGGTGGAGGGCCCCGGACACGTGCCGCTGGACGAGATCGAGGCCAACATCACCCTGCAGAAGAAGATGTCGGGCGACGCCCCCTACTACATGCTGGGGCCGCTGCCCTGCGACTGCGGGGCCGGGCTGGACCACATCACCGCCGCCATCGGCGCGGCCCAATCCTCGATGCACGGGGCGGATCTGATCTGCTACATCACCCCCGCCGAACACCTGGCCCTGCCCAACGAGGAGGACGTGGCCATCGGGGTGCGCGCCGCGAAACTTGCGGCCCATATCGGCGACGTGGTCAAGCTCAAGGGCCGGGCCGATCTGCGCGACAAGCAGTTGAGCAAGGATCGGCGGGACTTCCGCTGGGACCGGCAGTTCGAGAACCTCCTCTTCCCCGACCTGGCCCGGGGCATCCTGGAGTCCAGGAAGTCCAAGGCCAGCAAGGGCTGCTCCATGTGCGGCGAGCTGTGCGCCTTGAAAAACGCCGCCGACACCTTGAACCAGCACCTGCGGGGCGACAAGGTCAACGACTGACCGGCAAGTCCGGCCGGGCCTCCCACTGACCCCGTAAGACTCATGTCCACCTGCCACGGCGGCGATATCCGGCGTCTGGCCGCCGCCTCCGGGCGACGGCCAGAGGAACTGCTCGATTTTTCGGCCAGCATCAACCCCCTGGGGCCGCCGGACTACCTGCGCCCCTTGATCAGCCGGCACCTTGCCGAGCTTCTTCATTACCCCGACCCAGGCGCCGAGGAACTTAAGGCGGCGGCGGCCCGCCGTTTCGGGCTCGACCCGGAGCAGGTGCTGGTCGCCAACGGCTCGACCGAGATCATCCACCTCCTGCCCCGGGCCATCCCGGTGCGGGAGGCGGTGATTCCCGCCCCCTCCTACCTTGGCTATCAGGAGGCAATGGCGGCGGCGGGGGTCTTGGCGCGCTTTCTGCCCCTGGCCGAGGCGACGGGTTTTGCCCTGGACTGGCCTGGACTGGCCGCCATGTTGACCGGCGGGGAGATGGTCTTCCTGGGCCAGCCCAACAACCCCACCGGTCGTTGTTTCGACCCCGAGGCCCTGGTGCCGCTGCTCGTTCGTTTTCCCGACACCATGTTCGTGGTGGACGAGGCCTTCATCGACTTCCTCGATCCCGCCCCCAGCGTCCTGCCCCTGCTCGCCCGCTTCCCCAACCTGGTGGTCTTGCGTTCGCTCACCAAGTTCTACGCCGTGCCCGGCCTGCGCCTGGGCCTGGCCTTCGCCTCCCGGGAGGTGGCGGCAAGGATTAGGGGGCAGCAGCCGCCCTGGAGCGTCAACAGCCTGGCCCTGGCCCTGGGGGCCAAGGTGCTCGATGACGACGACTTTGGCCGTCAGACTCGGGCGCTGGTGGGGGAGCTGCGCCAGGGGCTGGCCGCGGGGCTCGCCCGTCTGGCCGGGCTGGTCGTCTATCCCGGGGAGGCCAACTACCTCCTCTGCCGCTGGCAACGTCTGCCCCAAGGGCTGGCCGACGGCGCGGCGGTGTTTGATGCCTTGCTCGCCCAGGGGATCGCCATCCGCCAGGCGGGCAATTTCCCCGGCCTGGACGGCAGTTATTTCCGGGTGGCGGTGCGCTCAAGGGAGGAGAACGAACGCCTGCTCGCCGCCGTGGGTCGGCTGGGTAAGCCGCGGGCGGGATCGGCCTCGCCGTCCCGGAAGACCCCGGCCCTGATGTTTGCCGGCACCAGCTCGGACGCCGGCAAGAGCGTGCTGACCTCCGCCCTCTGCCGCATCCTGCTGCAAGACGGACTGCGGGTGGCGCCGTTCAAGGCCCAGAACATGTCCTTGAACTCCTTCGTCACCCGAGACGGCGGGGAGATGGGTCGGGCCCAGGTGGTG
>JAJYJA010000033.1 GCA_021789795.1 Deltaproteobacteria bacterium
CCATCAAATACGCCGCCTACACCCCCTGCTTCCGCTCCGAGGCCGGCTCCTACGGCAAGGACACCCGGGGTCTGATCCGCCAGCACCAGTTCGACAAGGTGGAGCTGGTCAAGTTCACCACCCCCGAGGCCTCGGAAGCCGAGCTGGAGTCCCTGCTCTCCGACGCCGAGGAGGTGCTGCAACTGTTGGAACTGCCCTACCGGGTGGTGGCCCTGTGCGGTGGCGACCTGGGATTTTCATCCAGCAAAACCTACGATATCGAGGTGTGGATGCCGGCCCAGAACACCTACCGGGAGATCTCCTCCTGCAGCAACTTCACCGACTTCCAGGCCCGACGGGGCGGCATCCGCTACCGGCCGCAGGGGGGAAACAAGAGCGCCCTGGTGCACACCTTAAACGGCAGCGGCCTGGCGGTGGGCCGGACGCTGGCCGCCATCTTCGAGAATCACCAGCAGGCCGACGGCCAGATCCGAATCCCGGAGGTGCTGGCCCCCTACTTCACCGACCGGTTTGCCCGTTAATTAGCGTGAAAGCCAAGATGGACAGGGAGGTCGTCGGCGCGGTGCGGCTGTCGGATAAGGAGTACGAGAAGGTGCTCGCCTTCTTCGAGCGGGCGGTGCGGGAGGAGCCGGGGCGCTGGTCTTACTGGTGCGACATCGGCTTTTGCCACGGCAAGCTCGGACGGTGGCAGGAGGCGGCGGCGGCCTTTGAACGACTTGCCGGCGACGCCCCCGAGGAGGCCACCTCGATCCACGTCCTAAGCCTGCTGGGCCACGCCTACATCAAACTCGGACGCTACCTGGATGCCGAGGCGGTGCTGAACCAAGCCCACCGCCTTGAGCCCTACAACTTGAGCGTCCTCTACAAACTGGCGGTGGCCTATTTCCAGCGCGGCCAGGCGCAACTGGCGGTGCGGCCCCTACAGCAAATCGTGGGCCACAAGCCCCAGCACCTCAAGGCCCAGTACAGCCTGGGACTCGTCCTGCACCAGTTGGGCGACCAGGCAGGGCTGGAGCGGCAAATCGCCATCGTGGAGCGGCTGGATCAGACCCAGGCGGAACGACTGCGGCAGGTGGCCGGCAAATAGCCTTAATCCGGGCCCAACCCCGGGCGCGCAATCCCCCGGCGAAGCTACATGCCGACGATCTGATACTCCTTCATCTTGTAGAGCAGGGCCGGGATGCTGATTTCGAGCAACCCCGCGGCGTGGGTGCGGTTGCCCTTGGTCTCGGTCAGGGCCTTGATGATCAGGTGCCGCTCCATGATCGCCCGGTTCTGCTTGATGGAAAATCCGGCGTTCTCCAAATCGATGCCCGCCGCCGTCCCCACGTTCTGAAACAACTCGGCGGGCAGGTTCTTCACCGACAGCACGCTGCCCTCGGCCAGGGCCATGCCCCGCTCGATGACGTTCTCCAGCTCCCGGACGTTGCCCGGCCAGCCGTAGTGCAGCAGCTTGTGCATGCAGGTCTTGTCCACGTCGGTAATCGCCAAGCCCAGCTTCTCGTTATACTTTTTGACAAAGTAGTCCACCAGCAGCGGGATGTCCTCCCGCCGCTCCCGCAGGGGCGGCACCTCGATGGCCAGGACGTTGATCCGGTAGAACAGGTCGTCCCGAAACAGCCGCTCGCGCACCAGGTCGCGCAGATTCTTGGCGGTGGCGGCGATGATCCGCACATCCACCTTGATCGACTGACCATGCCCCAGGGGCCGAATCTCCTCCTCCTGCAAGGCCCGCAGCAGCTTGACCTGCAAGGACAGCGGCATGTCGCCGATCTCATCCAGAAACAGGGTGCCGCCGTCCGCCTCCTCGAACAATCCCTTCTTGGTGCGGTTGGCGTCGGTGAACGCACCCTTGACGTAACCAAACAGCTCGCTCTCCAGAAGATTTTCCGGGATGCCGCCGCAGTTGATGTCGATTAGGGGCTGACCCTTGCGGCTGCTGTGGTAGTGAATGGCCCTGGCGATCAACTCCTTGCCGGTGCCGCTCTCGCCGGTGATCAGCACCGTGGTCTTGTAGTCGGCGATCTTGGTGATGGTCTGGAAGATGGCGTTCATCGACCGGCTGCGGGCCACGATGTTGGCAAAGACGTGCCGGTCCTCCAGCTCCTTTTGCAGCCGGAGGTTGTCTCTCTCCAGCCGATGCCGTTCCTCGGCCTTGCGCAGGGTGAGCAGCACCACCTCCACCGACTCGAAGGGCTTGGCGATGAAGTCACTCGCCCCCAGTTGGAAGGCCTGGGTGACGGAAGACAGCTCCGTCTTGCCGGAGATCACGGTGCGGATGGCCTCGCAGCCCAGCTCCTGCAAGGCCTTGAGCAGGGCCAACCCGTCCATGACCGGCATGGCCAGATCGGTGACGATGTGGTCGAAGAAACCTCCCACCACCTTGTCCAAGGCCTCCTGGCCGTTGACCGCCGTCTCCACCTCGTAGCCGTTCTTCTCCAGCACCAAGGCCACCACCTTGCGTACCGTCTCGTCGTCATCCACCACCAAGACCCGTTGCTTCAACTCCATGACTTGGGACTCCACATTTTTCATCCGGTTAGCAAAAAACCAACATTTTGTGGCGTAATATACCTTGCTTGCCGATTACTGTCCATAGTATCCCGCCGCCAACCGCCAGAGGCGGTCGGAAAAGAACAGGTAGCCGTAGCTCGCCAGGGCCAGGAAGGGTCCGTAAGGAATCACCGTCTTGCCGCCCTGGCGCTGCTTGACCATGGCCCCGATGCCGATCAGCGACCCCAAGAGGGCGCTGGCGAAGATCACAAACGGCAAGGCCCGCCAGCCCAAAAAGGCGCCAATCATGGCCAGAAGCTTGATATCTCCCCCCCCCATGCCCGCCCGCCCGGTCAAGAGCTGATAGCCCGCGGCAATGGCGTAGAAGGTGCCTCCCCCCAACAACAACCCCAGGGCCGACTCCTGCCAGGATATGCCGGGCAAGAAAAATGAGGCTGCCAATCCCAGCACCAGGCCGGGGAGACTGATAACATCCGGGATTATCTGGTGGTACAGGTCGATAAAGATGATGGCCAGCAGGGCGGCGCAGAAGATAAAATAGACCAGAAAGGCCAGACCGAAGCCAAAGCGGCGCCACAGGGCGAAGGACAACATGGCCATCAGGGCCTCGACCAAGGGATACTGCCAGGAAATCGTCCCCCGGCAACTCCGGCAACGGCCCCGCAGGCAGATGAAGCTCAGCAGGGGAACGTTGTCGTACCAGCGAATGGGGGCCTGGCATTGGGGGCAATGCGAGGCCGGCAGCACCACCGATTGGCTCTCGTCCGGCAGGCGGAGGATGACCACGTTCAAAAAGGAACCCACCAGGGCGCCGATAATCACCGCGAACACCACTTCCAAGAGCCGTCCTCCCGCCTCGATTTTAGACGTTGTGCTGCCGCCTAGAACTTGTTAATAATGCCCAAGAAAAATTGTCCCCCTCCGCCGTGGGGACGCTAACCGTCCAGGTTATGTTGCATGTACCACGCGTCCGGGAAATTGTACAGACCAATGACGACCGCCCCCGCGATAAAGGCAAGCCAACGGCACGACCACACCCGTCCCTGGCCGGGAAGCCGCCCGTGACCGCCGACCAGCCCCTGCCGCTCGACGACGCGGTGCTGCGGCTCAAGGCCGAGATCATCGCCCAGGACTGGCGGCTGAGCCCCAAGCGGGCCGCCCGTCTGGACGAGGCCTTCGTCAGCCTCAAGGGACACTTCCGGGAACGGCGGGCCATCCACGCCATGCTGGTGATGGCGGCCAACGTCCTCGATTACATCAAGGGCCACGGCGTCAGCCCGCCGGACACCATCGACTTCTTGAAGGAGGCCATGGCCCATGTGGTCAGCCTGCACGAGGAACTGGAGGTTGACTTAAACCGGGAGCAGGAGGTGCTGATAAACCTCCTGGGGCGCTTCAACCGGCTCAAGGACAAGATCCGGCTCCAGACCGCCCGTCCGGCGGAAAACCGGCCCGTCGTCGCGGAGCCCTCCCCCGCCCGCTCGGGGACCGAACCGACGCCCGACGCCCCGCTCCCCGAGCCAGGGTCGATGGTCCCCGAACTCCTCGCCGAATTCCAGGCCGCCCTCGGCCAGGCCCCGGCCCCCGGCCCGGAACTGGCGCGGCGGCTGGGCCACTGGCTCGCCTCGCCGGAGGTGGCCGGCCTCTTAAAGGGCGGCCTGCCCCGCCCAGGCTCGGCCAGGGAAAGGCCGGAGGCCGAGACTGTCGAGCCCCCCGTCCTGGTCAAGATACTGACCCTCAACTCGCTGACGGTCGCCCTGCCCTGCCGGATGATCGCCATGAGCCGGGCCATCTCCCCGTCCCAGTCCGCCAAATACACCCAAAACGCCGCCGTGCCCCTGGCGGATTTCGCCCGGCTGCTGCGCCGCCTGTCCTCCCTGTTGGCCGGCAACCTGGCCCAGGTCAAGGAACGAGCCCTGCGGCAGCTAATCCTGCCGCTCCTGATCCCCAGGGGCTCCGACCTCCCGGAGACCCCTACCGGCGACAGCCGGGCCCTGGTGGTCGTCTCGCACGGCAACTGGCACGGGGCCCTAGTCTGCGACACCCTTGCCGAGACCGAGCCGATGATGGTCGGCTTCATCAAAAGACAGGATGGAGACCTGTCAGGCCTCGCCAAGCTCGACAATGGCTCCCTGGTTCCCCTGCTAGACGCGCAATCCATGCTGCAACGCGAGGGAATCTTACTGATGATTTAGCCAGAAGCAAGGCACCTAGCCTTGCTCTCTCCTCAAGTCATACCGCAACCAATCCCAAGGGAGGAGCTTATGAAACAACCAATAGGATTCATGGGCCTGGGAATCATGGGCGTACCCATGGCGGCCAACCTGCTCAAGGCGGGCTATCCGCTCACCGTCTACAACCGCAGCCCCGCAAAGGCCGAGCCGCTCGTCAGGCAGGGCGCCATCCTGGCCCCCACCCCCAGGGGCCTGGCCGAGTCGGCGGAGGTGGTCATCGCCATGGTCACCGGGCCCGAGGCCTTAAACGACCTCCTCTGGGGGCCCGGCGGGGCGGGCGGGGCGCTCACCACCGGCAAGACGTTCATCAACATGAGTTCGGTCTCCCCGTCATTCACCCGACAACTGGCCCCAGCCCTGGCGGCCAGCGGCGCCGTCCTCATCGACGCCCCGGTCTCCGGCACCAAGAAACCGGCCGAGGAGGGGGCGCTGACCATCCTGGCCGGGGGCCCGGAAGACCAGGTCCGGGAGCTGGAGCCGATCTTCCTGGCCCTGGGCAAGAAGGTGATTTATTGCGGCCCGGCGGGCCAGGGCTCGATGATGAAGATGTTCATCAACCTGCTGCTGGCCCTGATGATGGAGGGTTTCGCCGAGGCGCTGAACTTCGGGCGGCTGGGGGGGCTAGACCTGGAGACCATGCTGACGACGCTCTCCTCCGGGGCAATGAACAGCCCCCTGTTCCAAATGAAGGCGGCGCACTTAAAATCCAAGCAACACCCCCCCTCCTTCCCCTTGCAGCACATGGCCAAAGACGTCAAATTCATCGTGGATACGGCCTATGAGCTGGGGGCGCCGTTGCCAGCGGGGCAGACGGCCCTGCACCTTTACCGGGCCGGGGTGGCCCTGGGCTGGGGCGAGGAGGATCTAAGCGCCATCGTCAAGGTGCTGGAGGGCATGAGCCCCACGGTCGCGACGCTGGCCTGTCCTTGTGCCCCCTGACCCCGAGCCAGGCCGGCATGACAAATGAACAACAAAATAGGAGGGAAATGGCATGGGCAGGGAACGACGCAAAAACACCAGGGTGCCCTTTCAGGCGACGGCGGATGTCACCTTCGCGGGCCAGCATTACCGGGGCTGCGAGACCGAGAACCTAAGCGTCAAGGGGGTGGCGGTGCTGGGGATAACCGGGCACGCGGTGGGTGAGACCTGCGACCTCTCCCTGGCCTTGAGCGGCAGCAGCAGCGAACTGCGCCTGACCATGAGGGGCAAGGTGGTGCGGGTGGAGGGAAACGGGGTGGCCTTGAACTTCATCGAGACCGACCTGGAGAGCTTCTACCACTTGAAAAACATCATCTACTACAACTCCCAGGACCCGGACGCCATCGAGCAGGAGTTGATCCGCAGCTAAACGGGCCTTGCCAAATCCGGGCGAATTGAGTTTACTGGGCACGCTATCCGCCGTTGGCCGACGCCCCACTTGCCGTTCTCCCTCAAACCATCGCCTTGCGCCATGCACAACCGGCTGTTTGTCAGATTCGTCCGCTGGGTCGGCCACGACCTGGGCATCTCGCCCAACCAGATCACCCTGGGCCGGCTGCTGTTCTTCATCCCCGGCTGGCTGGCCTGGCTCTACCGTTACGACCTGGCGGCCAGGACCGGGCTGCCCTGGCAGCTCTTCGGGTCGCTGGCCACCGTCCTGGTGACCACGGTGATCGTCTTCGACATCGTCGATGGCGCCCTGGCCCGGGAGACCGGCCAGGTGAGCGATCAGGGCAAGGTGCTCGATCCCCTGGTTGACAAGCTGATCACCTACAGCACCCTGACCCTGTTCTGGGCCGCCATCGATCATGTCGGGCTGCTGATCCTCTTCGGCCTCGACCTGGCCTCCACCTGCCTGCGCGGGGTGCAGGTGGAAGGGGCCAACGACTTCGGCAAGGGCAAGGCCTTTTCCCAAAACATCTCCAAGCTGTTCTTCGCCCTGGCCGCCCTCTGCGCCGCCCCCTGGCTGAACCGGGCCGGCAACGCCTTGATCTGGCTGGCAGTGCTTCTGGCCACGGTGTCCGTAGGCGTCCGGGCCCTGCCTGCCAAGGTCAAGAACTCCATCCAGGTGGCCATCCCCCAGATCCTTACCCTCTGCAACCTAGGCGGCGGGGTGCTGGCCATCTGGTTCGCCGCCCAGGGGCACCTCAAACTGGCGGTAACCTGTAATTTCGCCGCCATGTTCTTCGACCTCACCGACGGGGCGGTGGCCAGAAAGCTCGGGGTGTCGAGCGCCTTTGGCAAGCAGTTCGACACCGTGGCCGACATGGTGAGCTTCGGCCTGGCCCCGGCCCTGATGATCAACGCCCGGGCCGGCTGGTCGCCTCTGTCCCTGGCCCTGGGGCTGATCTACGTGGTCGCCACCCTGATCCGGCTGCGCGACTACGGCCGCTCCAAGGATCGCACCCCGCCCGGCTTCTTCCGCGGCCTGCCCAGCCCGGCCGGGGCCTGGCTGGTGATCAGCTCCGCCCTCTACCCCTCCCTGGCCCTAAGCCTGGCGGCCCTGCTGGTGGCGGCGGTGCTGATGTGCTCCTTTACCATCAACTGGATTCACTTCAACCGGATCATCGGCACCGTGCGCCTGGGCGAGACCCTGGCCTCCCTGCTGATGGGCATCGCCCTGATGACCGCCACCCACACCCCGGAGACCTTCTTCTCCGGCCCCATCGTCATCTACGCCTTCTCCCCCCTCTGGCGCAAGCCGCCCGCCTCCAGGTAGTCCCACCGTCCGGTTTTCCGGAAAATCGTTCGGCTTTCCGGAAAAAATCCGTCTGCCCCCAACCGCCCCGATTGTTATCATATTGAATTAACGATTAAAATCATAATCGTAAAATTATCTCCTTGTGGCATACGTCTTGCTTAATGGTTGAGTAAAACTATTTCATCAAACCTTAAGCCAAGGCTACCCACATGAAAAAAATCCTGCCTGCCTCGACCGTGCTGGGGCTGCTCATCCTTGCCCATCAGGCCGGAGCCACCCCGATCACCATCATGGACACTTACATCGGCGGCACCCCGACCCACAGTTGGGCCAACACCGACTCCCTGGGCGGCGCCGACTTCAACGTCACCAAGATGACGGTGGACTTCACCGGCGGCCTGATGACCGTGGACATCTACGCGCAGCAATACTTCGGCAAGCTCCTGCCCTACGAGAACACCCTGCTCGGCGACCTGTTCATCAGCACCAACGGCATCAAGCCCTATCCCCAGGGGGATTCCCGGCTGTCCACCCAGGCCAACGGCGGGGGCTGGGAGTGGGTCGCGGCCCTGGACCACCACGGCGAGCACAACGAACATGCAGGCGCCGTCGGACTGTACCAGGTGAATCCCAACCTGATCAAGGAATCCAACCTAAACGGCCTGGACCCTAACCACTGGGTGTACCGCGCCGGCCAGGCCTGGAGCTACAACACCAGCGGACAAACCGCCGCCCTCACCGGTACCTGGCAACGGGATAACTCCATGCTGAGCATCGCCTTCAACCTGCCTTCCTCCTGGCGAGGGGACGAGCTTGGTTTTCACTGGGGGATGAGCTGCGGCAACGACGTGATCGAGGGCCAGGTACCCGCCCCGCCGGTGCCGGAACCGCAGACCCTGCTCCTCATGGGCACCGGCCTGGCGGGACTGGCCTCGCTGGCCCGGCGGCGTGGACGTTCGGAGGGCTGAAGGAAGGGCCGGGGCTCACACCCCGGTATGCCCGAAGCCGCCGCCCTGCCGCTGGCTGTCCGGCAGGGCGGCAACCACACAAATGACCGCCCGGCAGACCGGGGCCAGGACGAGCTGGGCGATCCTATCCCCCCGGTTCACGGTGTAGGGGGCGGCGCCCAGGTTGATCAGGCCCACCTTCACCTCGCCCCGGTAATCGGCGTCGATGGTGCCGGGGGCGTTGACCACCGTCACCCCGTGTTTTACCGCCAGCCCGCTGCGGGGCCGGACTTGCAGCTCGTAGCCAGGACTTAGGGCCACCGCGAAGCCGGTCGGCACCAGACAAATGCCGCCCGGCGGGATCACCAGCGGCGCCACCACCGCCGCCTGCACGTCCATCCCCGCCGCCTGCTCGGAATGATAGGCCGGCAAGTCGAGATCCGGGCAATCGTTCAGCCAGCGAAGCAACACCGGCACCCCTACGCCAGGCTCACCGAGCAATTCAGTCATCTTCGTCCCCACTCAACAGCCCCTCGTCCGGCTGGCAATCGTCCTTACGCACCGGCCCCAGGATCACCCCGGTCAGGGGCGCGGCAAACAACGAGGCCGCCAACTCGCCCACCTCCTCCGTCCGCACCCGCTCCAGTCCCGCCTCCACCTCCTCCAGGGGGACATGCCGACCCAGGGTCAGCTCGTTCCTGGCCAGCCGCATCATCCTGGCCTCGGCGCTCTCCTCGGCCAGCACCACCCCCGCCTTGGCAAATTCCAGCGCCCCCCGCAGCTCGTCCTCACTGATCCCGCCCCGGCAGATCCCGGAGATCACCTCCTCGATCAAACCCCGCATCCGGGGCACCGATTCATGGCCCACCCCGGCGTAGATGCCCAGCATCCCGGCGTCGCTTAGCCCGTCGGCAAAGGAATAGATGGAGTAGGCCAGGCCGCGTTTCTCCCGCACCTCCTGAAAGAGCCGCGAGCTCATGTTGCCGCCCAGGACGGTATTCAAAAGGGCCAGCACATAGCGGCGCTCGGTGTGGGCCGGCGGGCCGGGCACCCCGAGGAGCAGATGGGTCTGCTCCAGCCGTTTGGGATGCACCTTAATCCTGGCCGGCTGGGGAGAGGGCGTCGCTCTTGGGCGGACCGGGGGGGGAGCCGCAGCCGCCGGCACCCAGGCCGCCAGCCCGGCCAGCATGGCCACCAAGGCCCGGTGCTCGACGTTGCCCGCCGCCGAGACCACCAGCCGCGACGGCAGATAGTTCCCGGCGCGAAAGCCGTGAAGCTGGGCCGCAGTCATGCCGGCCACCGTGGAGGATTCGCCCAGCACCGGCCAGGCCAGGGGATGTCCCGCCCAGAGCATTTCGGCGAACAGGTCCTGAATGCGATCCTCCGGGGTATCCAGGGCCATGCCTATCTCCTGGAGCACCACCTGCCGCTCCCGCTCCGCCTCCTCCTCCGGGAACTGGGAGTTAAGCAGCAGATCGACCAGCAGCTCAATGAGCCGGGGCAGCTCCAGGTCGCGCACCGTGCCGTAGAGGCAGGTCTGCTCCTTGGTGGTGAAGGCGTTGGACTGGCCGCCTAGGCGGTCGAGGTCGCGGGCGATGCGGCGGGCATCCCGACTGGCGGTGCCCTTGAACAACAGGTGCTCGACAAAGTGGGCGCTACCCAGCACCTCATCGTCGCGGGAGCCGGCGTTGATCCAGAGGCCGAGCGAGGCCACCCGGGAGGGGAAGCGCTCGCTGACCAAGGTGAGGCCGTTGTCGAAAACGGTCTTGTGATAACCTGACAAGGCGAATTGGGGGGTAATTGGTGGGATAAAAAAAATAGGGGCGGCACGCGGACGATCTTGTCGTCCGACGCCCGCCCCCCGCGGCTTATTGCTTAACGGCTCAATCCAGCAGGGCCTTGCGGCTCAGCCTGATCTTGCCGCGCTGGTCGATCTCCAGCACCTTGACCTTGATCACGTCGCCCTCCTTGACCACGTCGCTGACCTTCTCCACCCGCCGCTTCTCCAGCTCGGAGATGTGCACCAGGCCGTCCACGCCGGGCAGGATCTGGACAAAGGCGCCGAAATCGACCACCTTGACCACCGGGCCCTCGTAGATCTGGCCGATCTCGGGGTCGGCGGTGATCCCCTGCACCCGGGCCTGCACCTGGGCCGCCACCTCGGCGTTGGGGGCGAAGATCTTGACCTCGCCGTTGTCCTCCACGTCGATCTTGACGTCGTACTCGGCGGTCAGGGACTTGATCATCTTGCCCCCGGGGCCGATCAGGTCGCGGATCTTGTCGGGGTTGATGGTCATCATCACCACCTTGGGGGCATAGACCGAGATCTCGGGCCTAGGCGCGGCCAGGGCCTCGTGCATCTTGCCCAGGATGTGCAGCCGCCCGTCCTTGGCCTGGGCCAGGGCCTGGCTCATGATCTCCCGGGAGACCCCGTCGATCTTGATGTCCATCTGCAGGGCGGTCACCCCGCTGGCGGTGCCGGTGACCTTGAAATCCATGTCGCCCAAGTGATCCTCGTCGCCCAAGATGTCGGAGAGGACGACGATGTCCTCGCCCTCCCTGATCAGGCCCATGGCGATGCCGGACACCGGCTCCTTGATCGGCACCCCGGCGTCCATCAGGGAGAGGATGCCACCGCAGACGGTGGCCATGGAGGAGGAACCGTTTGACTCCATGACCTCGGAGACCACCCGGATGGTGTAGGGAAATTTATCGTGACCGGGCAGCGCGGCGCTGATCGCCCGGGTAGCCAGGGCGCCGTGGCCGATGTCCCGGCGGCTGGGGCCGCGCAGGGGCCGCACCTCGCCGACGCTGTAGGGCGGGAAATTGTAGTGGAGCATGAAGGGCCGAAAGGCCATGCCGTAGAGCGACTCCACCCGCTGCTCGTCCTCGCCGCTGCCCAGGGTGGCGGAGACCATCACCTGGGTCTCGCCCCGGGTGAACAGAGCCGAGCCATGCACCCGCGGCAACACCCCGACCTCGGAGGTAATGGGCCGCACCTCGTCAAAGCGCCGGCCGTCGATCCGGGAGCGGTTGGCGACGATATGGTGGCGCATCACCGCCTTCTTTAAGCCGTACAGCAGCTCCTTGGCCTCCTTGAGCGACACCGTCTCGTCGGCGGCCAACTCGTCCAGCACCCGCCTTTCCAGCTCGTGATAGCGGGCCGAACGCTCCTGCTTGTCGGCGGTGGCGGTCACCTGTTCCATCTCCGGCTTGGCCAGGGCGGTTATCCGGGAGAGCAGGGCCTCGTTGACCACCGGCGCCGAGACCGCCATCTTCGGCTTGCCCACCGCGCCTTGCAGCTCATCTTGCAGGTCGAGCAAGGGTTGCAGCCCGGCAAAGCCGAAGTAGATGGCGTCCAAGACCTCCTGCTCGGAGAGGTTGTCCGCCCCGCCCTCGACCATGACCACCGCCTGGCGCGAGCCGGCCACGATCAAGTCCAGACGGGAATTTTCCAACTGGCTCCGGGTGGGGTTAAGCACCAACGCCCCCTCCACCAGGCCCACCCGCACCCCGGCGATGGGGCCGTGGAAGGGGATGTCGGAGACGGCCAGGGCGGCGGAGGCGCCGACGATGGCCAGCACGTCCGGGTCGTTCTGCTGATCCATGGACAGGACGGTGGCAATCACCTGGGTCTCGTTGCGGTAGCCGGCGGCGAACAGGGGCCGCAGGGGCCGGTCGATGAAGCGGCTGGTCAGGGTCTCCTTCTCGCTGGGACGGCCAATCTCCCGGCGGAAAAAGCTGCCCGGGATCTTGCCCACCGAGTACAAACGCTCCTGGTACTCCACGGTGAGCGGGAAAAAATCTATATCCACCCGGGGCTCCTTCGCCGCAGTGGCGGTAACCAGCACCACCGTCTCGCCACAGGTTACCAGGGCCGAGCCGTTGGCCTGCTTGGCCAGCCGCCCGCATTCAATGGTGAGCTCCCGCCCGCCGATCTCTGTCTTAACGGTCTTAATCATCAATTGCTCCTAAAGATGCATGAAATGTGTCGTTAACGACACGAGAGATAAGGCTAAGCTAAAGCCGTCGAACCGCAACTGTTCAGCAGTGCCGTAGATGCTAGGAATAGGCCTGCGATGTGTGCTAGTGCACATGCCTAATGAGGATACGGTGCTGCTGGACAGTCACATGCCGGCGGAGGCCGAAATCCAGTTTTTCAAGAGACGCTAGACCCCAGCCCCCGCGTTTATCAAAACCATGACGCCCATGACCAGCGAGCCAAGGATTTCCAGCCCCCGACGGCAGACCACCAATCCGGGAATGCCCCGACCAGGGCCGGGCGCCCCCAACTACCGCCCACCCCTTACTTACGGATACCCAAGGCCTGAATAACGCCGCGATACCTTTCGACATTGATCGTTTTCAGGTAATTGAGCAGCCGCCGGCGCTGGCCGACCAGCTTGAGCAACCCCCGGCGGGAGTGATGATCCTTCTTGTGAGCCTTGAAGTGCTCGGTCAGGTAGCTGATGCGGCCAGAGAGCAGGGCAATCTGCACCTCGGGTGAGCCGGTGTCGCCCTGATGGTGACCAAACTTCTCAATAAGCTCTTTCTTCTGTTCTGCTTGCAATGTCACGGTGATCCTCCATTTGACGTCATGTGTTGTTTACGGATACTTAGGCATCTTTGTTAACCGGTGGCGTCCGGCTTTTTAAGACTCCATCGCCGGCAATCCGGCGTCCACGCAACGAGGGCTGAATCCGGGGGCGCCTCCCAGGCACGCCGTCAGCCCGTCCAGGGTGAGACACCCAGCCAGCAGGACGGCGCGGGCCGAATCCTCGTCTCCCTCGAGCAGATGGCCGGAGACGGCGGCGGCCACCGAAAAAGGGCCATTTTCAAGCCGCCTAAGTTCGGTCAGATGCGCCCCGCAGCCCAGAGCCCGTCCTATGTCGGCGGCCAGGGAGCGAATATAGGTGCCCTTGCCGCAGCGTACCCGAATACCCAGCCGCTCCCCCTTAACGAAGGTAGCGACCAGCTCCTCGATGCGCACCCGGCGGGCCTCCTTCTCGATCAGCACCCCCTGGCGGGCGTACTGATAAAGGGGCCGGCCCTGGTGCTTCAAGGCCGAAAAGGCGGGCGGGATCTGCATCCGCTCGCCCAGGAAACCGGCCAACACCGCCTGGGCCGCCGCCAGATCCAAGGCCGGCGCCGGCCGCTCGCTAATCACCAGGCCCTCCAAGTCTTGGGTGTCGGTCTCCACCCCCAAACGCAGGGTCGCCTCGTAGAGCTTATCACCCGCCATCAGTTGCGGGATCAGCCGGGTGGCGGGCCGGCCCGCGCAGACGATCAGCAGCCCGGAGGCAAACGGGTCCAGGGTGCCGGTGTGGCCGACCTTTTTGATCTTAAGCAGCCGCCGCACCCGTTGCACCATCCGAAACGAGGTGGGGCCCGCCGGCTTGTCGATCAGAAACACCCCCGCCTCAAGGCTCATGAGCCAAAGCCCCCGCCCGGCGATTCACGTACCTAAGCCCGCTCGATCATGGGCAAGACCAGGGAAAAGATGCGATCCCGCACCTCCTGCAAGCCCTCGCCGTTGCAAAACTTACAGCCCGCCGCGTTGCGATGGCCACCGCCGCCCAGCTCGCGCGCCACTGCCGAGACATCGTAGCCGTTGCCCTTGGAGCGCAGACTGACACTGATCACATCCCGCTTCTCCTTCAGGAACACCGCCACCTTGACGCTGGCCAGGGAGCGCGGATAATTGATGAAGGACTCGGAGTCCTCGGGCTCGGTGCCAGTGACCTCGAACATGGCCCGGGTGGCGGTGATCAGGGCCAGCTTGCCGCCGCCGTAAAGCTCCAGGGTGGCGAGCACCGCCTGCAAGAGGTGCAGCCGCTGCTCGGTGAAGTTGTCGAACAGCTTGGCCGCCACCTGCTCCGGGTTTACCCCCAGGGCCACCAGCTCCCCGGCGATGGCAAAGGTCCGGGCGGTGGTCGAGGCGTACTTGAAGGAGCCGGTGTCCGAAACGATGGCGGCGTACAGGCAATCGGCGGCCTCCCGCGAGATCCCGGCCCCCAGCGCCCGCGCCAGATCATAGACCATCTCCCCGGTGGAGGCCCGTCCGCAGTCCACCCAGCGCAGGTCGCCGAAATCCTTGTGCCCGGCGTGGTGATCCACGACAATGGCGGGCCTGATGGCCAGCAAACGCTCGGCCCGCGGCCCGAGCCGGAAACTGTCGCCGCAGTCGAGCGCAATCAGGCAATCGGCGGCCAGCGGGTCGGGCGGGTTACAGACCAGCCGCTGGCAGTCGGGCAAGAAGTCGTAGAGGTAGGAGACCGGCTCCTCGCTGTAACGGATCACCGTCTTGCCCATGCCCTCCAGCACGTTGGCCAAGCCAAGCTGAGAGCCCAAGGCGTCGCCGTCGGGGAAGACGTGGGTCGCGACCACCACGGTTCTAGCCCTCTGAATCGTCTGGATTATCTCGTTCAGATGCGCTCCGCTCATCGGCAATCTCCCGCAGTATCCGCTCCATCTCCACCTGCCGGGCCGCCGACAGGTCGCGCTTGAACAACAGCTCCGGCATATAGCGCAGGTTCAGCAGCTTGGCGAGATGGCTGCGCATGAACCCCCGCGAACTGGCCAGCCCCGCCTCCACCGACCTCAACTCGTCGTCCTGGCAACTGAAGAAAACAAAGGCCGTCCCCAGGTCGGGGGTGACCTCGACCCTGGGGATCGATACCCCGGCCAGGCGCTGATCCTTGACCTCGTGCAGAAACAAAATGGCCAGCTCCTCGCGGATGGCCTCCGCCACCCGCGCCGGACGCCGACTGGCGGGCCGACCCAGCTCCGGGGCGGCGTATCTGGTCTTCCGTGGGGCGGTCATGGCCGGCTTACAGCTTCCCCGCCACCTCGTCCAGCACGAAGGGCTCCAAAAAGTCCCCGACCTTGATGTCGTTATAGCCCTCGATGCCCACCCCGCACTCGTAGCCCGCCACCACCTCCTTGACGTCGTCCTTGACCCGTCTGAGCGAGGAAATGACCCCGGTGAACACCACCACCCCGTCCCGCAGCAGACGCACCTTGGCGTTGCGCTCCACCTTGCCCTCGGTCACGTAACAACCGGCGATGGTGCCCACCTTGGGGACGCTGAAGGTCTGGCGCACCTCAACCCGACCCAGCACCCGCTCCTCGAAGGTGGGCGCCAGCATCCCGGTCATGGCCAAGCGGATGTCGTCCAGGGCGTGGTAGATGACATCGTAGAAGCGGATATCGACGTTCTCGCTCTTGGCGAACTCCTGCACCTTGGAGCTCGGCCGGACGTTGAAGCCGATGATGATGGCGTTGGAGGCGGCGGCCAGCAGCACGTCGGAGTCGGTGATGGTGCCGGTGCCCTCGTGCAGGATCCGGATCCGCACCTCCTCGTTGCCCAGGTTGGCGAGCGCCTGGCCAAAGGCCTCAAGTGTACCCTGGACGTCGGCCCGCAGGAGGACGAACAACTCCTTGACCTCGCCCTCCTTCAGCTTGTCGAACAGGTTGTCGAGCGAGACCTTGGAGGCCTTGCCCAACTGCAACTCCCGGCTCTTCATCTGCCGCTCGTTGCTCAGGTTCTTGGCCATCTTCTCGTCCGGCAGGACGATGAACTCGTCGCCCGACATCGGCACCCCGCTTAAACCCTGCACCTCCACCGGCATGGCTGGCCCGGCCTGATCGATTCTCTTGCCCTTGTCGTCCAAGAGCATCCTGACCTTACCGTAGAAGTCGCCGACCACGCAGGCGTCGCCGGTCTTGAGCGTCCCCTGCTGCACCAGCACCGTGGCCAGGGGGCCGCGGCCCTTGTGGAGATGGGCCTCGATCACCCGGCCCCGGGCCCGGCGGTGGGGGTCGGCCTTCAACTCCAGCACCTCGGCCTGGAGCAGGATCTGCTCCAGCAGGCTATCGATGCCGATGTTCTTCTTGGCCGAGACCTCGCAATATATGGTGTCCCCGCCCCACTCCTCGGGCACCAGCCCGAACTCGGACAGTTCGCGCTTGACCCGCATGGGATCGGCGTTCTGCTTGTCGATCTTGTTCACCGCCACCACCATCGGCACCTGGGCCGCCTTGGCGTGGTTGATGGCCTCCTTGGTCTGATCCATCACCCCGTCGTCGGCGGCCACCACCAGCACCACCACGTCGGTCACCTGGGCGCCGCGGGAGCGC
The DNA here is from genome assembly GCA_021789795.1 of Deltaproteobacteria bacterium. Lineage (GTDB taxonomy): Bacteria > Desulfobacterota > Desulfobulbia > Desulfobulbales > VMSU01 > VMSU01. The sequence goes on from JAJYJA010000033.1 coordinate 16,515, forward strand.
ATCTCGGTGAAGGCGGCGTGGCCGGGGGTGTCGAGAAAGACCACGTCCCCCTTGACGGAGCGCACATAGTGGGCGCCGATATGCTGGGTGATGCCGCCCGCCTCGCCAGCGGCCACGTCGGTGTTGCGGATGGCGTCCAGGATGGAGGTCTTGCCGTGATCGACATGCCCCATGACCGTGACCACCGGGGGCCGGGGCAGCATATCGCCACCCGAGGCCTCCTCCTCCAGGTTGATGACCGCCAGTTCGTCGGTCATCGCCCGCTCCACCTCGTAGCCGAAATCGGTGGCCACCAGGGTGGCGGTATCCACGTCCAGGGACTGGTTGACGGTGGCCATCACCCCCAGCTTCATCAGCTTGGCGATCAACTCGCTGACCTTGATGCCCATCCGGTGGGCCAAATCGCCGATGGTGATGGTGTCGTGGACGATGATCCGCCGCTTGATGGCCTTGGTCTCGCCCAAGGCCGAGCCGCCGATCTCACCCTTCATCTTCTTGCCGCCGCCCCGGCCGCCGCGGCCGATCTTGAGCGAGGCGGCGAAACGTCCGCCCCCGGCCAGGGCCACATCCTCGATATCGAGTTCCGAATAGCCCCGGCTCTTGAGCGAACCCTTCTTGCCCCGCGCCTCCTGGTCAGGGGCATGGCTGAACTTGACGAACCGCTTGGCCTTGTGGCCCTTGCCCGCCTCGTCGTCCCCCGCCGCCTTCACCGGCGCCGGCGTCTCGACCGGCCCCCCCGCCGTCTTCCGGGCCGGACGCGCCGCCGGGGCCGTCGGACGCTTGGGGGCCGTGGGCCGGACGGTCTCGACCGGGATCTGAATCGCGGCCCGTTTGATCACCCGGGCAAACCCCTTCCTCGCCCCGTCCGCCTTGGCGGATCTGTCGTCGGCCCCGGAGTCCGGCTCCGGCGTTGCGCTCACCGGGGCCGAAGGCACCGGGATGGGCTCGGTCTCCGCCTCCTCCGGGCCGCCGCTGACCGGCTCTGGCTCGACGCCGGCCTCGGGCTGTTCCTCGTTGGCGGCCGGGGTCGAAACGCTGGCCGGATAAGGCATCCCGGCGACAGGCGCCTTGGCCTCGACCTTATCTTCATCTTCCAGCTCCGGCTCTGGCCCGGAAAGGTCGTCGGCAGACTCGCCCTCCGCCTTGGCCCCGGCGGCGTAAGCCTGTTCCACTGCCTGCAGGTCAAGGTTGGGCACCGCCTTGGTCCGGCGGCGGATGATGGTGCCGCTCTTGGCCTGAATCCGCTTCTCCTGCACCTCGGTATGGGTGGAGAGCAGACGGCTTCTGATGTCGGCGGCCACCGCCTCGTCCAGGGCGGAGCTGTAGGTCTTAACCTCATATCCAAGTTCTATGAGCTTGGCCGCCAGCACCTTGCTATCCATGCCTACTTCTCTAGCCAACTCGTAAACCTTGACCTTCATTGGACAAACTCCCGGTATCAACCACTATTTGCCGCCCCGCCCCCAGGCGAGACCATAAGATCGCAACTAAACTTGATGGCGTCGCAAAAAGACCGATCTACTGCGGCGCGTGGCGGTTTGGCTCGTTCGGCATACCATCTGTATGGCCTCACTCGCCAAACACACCCCGCGCCTTG
>JAJYJA010000215.1 GCA_021789795.1 Deltaproteobacteria bacterium
AAAAGGGCCGATATACAAGGCGCGGGGTGTGTTTGGCGAGTAAGGCCATACAGATGGTATGCCGAACGAGCCAAACCGCCACGCGCCGCAGTAGATCGGTCTTTTTGCGACGCCATCATAAAATGGAGATGGGGCGGGAGGATAAGGCTTGCTTAACGGGGCGGAAGTGATCGGTATTTTGCGGGGCATCTCCCCCGAGCGGTTTCCGGGGGTGATGGCGGCCTCCTTCGCCGCCGGGCTTATGGCCATCGAGGTCACCATGAACACCCCCGGCGCCGAGGAGATCGTCCGCCGTGCCCGGCCCCAGGTGCCGGAGGGGCGGCTTTTGGGCGTGGGCACCGTCCGCGACCTGGCCGAGGCCAGACGGGCGGTGGCCGCCGGGGCCATGTTCCTGGTCTCCCCCAACCTCGACCCCCAGGTCATCGCCTACGCCAAGACCCAGGGGGTGCCGATGGTGGCCGGGGCGCTGACCCCCACCGAGGTTTACGCCGCCTGGAAGGCGGGGGCGGCGATGGTCAAGGTCTTCCCCTGCGCACCCCTGGGGCCCGCCTATCTTCGCGAGCTTCTGGGGCCTTTTGATCACCTCCCCCTGGTGGCGGTGGGCGGGGTGACGGCGGCCAACGTGGGGGAGTATTTCGCCGCCGGCGCGGTGGCGGTGGGGGTGGGGGCCAGCCTGTTCGGCAAGGAGGCCCTGGCGAGCGGCGATCTGGCGGCGGTCGAGGCGAGCGTGGCGGATTTCTTGCGGCGCTGCCCTGGCCGCCGGGGAGGAGAGGGATGAGCTTACGGGCCGGGCGGGCTTAGGCCCCCCGGAATACTTTTTACGAGGGTAACTATCCAGCCGCACCCCATCTGCTTTGTCACCAGCCGGCTCACATACCAAAAAGTATAGCTCGCCGGCTGGTTTCGCGCATCTGGGGCGCGGCTGAACAGTTACGGTTCCCAGCCGATGCCAATTCTGCGGCACTAAGCTGGATAGTTACTTACGAGGAGGAGATACCTAATGTACAGACCAGAGATCAAGGTGATTGACTGCACGGTGCGCGACGGCGGGCTGATGAACAAGTGGCAGTTCGACGACAAGTTCGTGCGCCGGGTGTACGAGTCGCTGACCAAGGCGGGGGTCGATTACATGGAGATCGGCTACCTGAGCTCGGAGGGCAAGTTCTCCCGCGACGAGATGGGGCCCTGGAAGTTCTGCGCCGAGGAGGACCTGCGGCGGATCATCGGCGAGGGCGAAAAGAGGATCAAGCTCTCGGCCATGGCCGACATCGGCCGCATCGAGTACGGCGACATCCCCCAGAAGGCGGACAGCTCGCTGGACATGATCCGGGTGGCCTGTTACGTCCACCAGGTGGATGCGGCCATCGACCTCGCCCACCACTGCATCGACAAGGGCTACGAGACCACCATCAACCTGATGGCGGTCTCCACCGTCGGTCTGCGCGACCTGGAGGAGGCCTTGAGCGACCTGGCCCAGAGCCGGGTGCCGATCATCTATCTGGTGGACAGCTTCGGGGCCTTCTACTCCGAGGACATCGAGACCCTGGCCAAGCGCTACATGGCCAGCCTGCCCGGCAAGACCATCGGCATCCACTGCCACAACAACCAGCAGCTCGCCTTTGCCAACACCATCACCTCCATCATCTGCGGCATCAACTACCTGGACGCCACCCTGTACGGCATTGGCCGGGGGGCGGGCAACTGCCCGCTTGAGCTGTTGATCTCCTTCCTGAAGAACCCCAAGTTCAAGGTGCGGCCCTTGATCGAGGCCATCGAGCACGAGATCCTGCCCTGGAGCAAGAAGATCGACTGGGGCTACTTCATCCCCTACATGATTACCGGGGTGCTTAACCAGCACCCGCGCACCGCCATAGCCCACATGGAGTCAGAGCACCCGGAAACGGTGACTGATTTCTTCGATCAGGCCACCAGCGTCGCTTAAGGCGGAGCGCGACTCCTCTGGCTGGACGGGCCGAGACCTTGCTCCCCTTTGACTGCCAACGGGCCCGGAGCGGCCACGGGGCGGAGCTGCTGAAACTGCTGATCCTGGCGGTGCTGGTGGGCGCGACCGGGGCCTTGGCGGTGCTCGCCTTCCGCTGGCTCTTGGTCTTCGCCGAGACCCGTCTCTACGGCCCCGGCCCCGGCCTGGTGGCCCACGCCCGGGCGCTCTCCACGCTGCCGCGCCTGCTCTCGCCGGCCCTGGGCGGCCTGCTCGCCGGCTTGATCCTGCAATATCTGGTTGAGGCCCGCCGGGGCAAGGGCGGGGCCGATTACATGGAGGCGATTTTCGCCGGCGGCGAGATGCCGGTGGCGGGCTCGCTGCTCAAGTCCTCGGCCTCGGCGGCCTCGGTGGTCTCCGGCGGTTCCATTGGCCGCGAGGGGTCGATGGTGCAGCTCGCGGCCCTGACCGGCTCGGTGCTTGCCGACTGGCTGCGCCTGCCCCCCGACCGGCGGCATTTTCTGATTGCCTGCGGCGCCGCCGCCGGGGTGGCCGGGGCCTACAACACCCCCATCGCCGGGGCGCTGTTCGTGGCCGAGATCGTCCTGGGCGGGGTGACGGTGAGCGGCCTGGCCCCGCTGCTCCTGGCCTCGGTGACCTCCGACCTCATCGTGCGCCAGATCACCAAGGTGGGGCCGATCTACTACGCCGCGAGCCCCTGTAGCCTCACCACCGCCCCGGAGCTCTTGCTCACCCTGGCGATCGGGGCCGGGGTGGGGGTGCTGGGGGCGGTCTTTGTCTGCTTGCTGGAGCGCGCCCACGCCGGCTTCCGTTCGCTTTCCCTGCCGCTGTGGGCCAAGATGGCTCTGGCGGGCCTGGCGGTGGGCGGACTTTCGCTCCTGCGGCCCGAGGTCTGGGGCAACGGTTACTCGGTGATCAACTCCCTGCTCCACGTCCCCCACGCCTGGAAGCTGGTGCTGCTCATCCTGCTGCTCAAGACCCTGGCCACCGTCCTCACCACCGGCTCGGGGGCGGTGGGCGGGGTGTTCACCCCCACCCTGTTCGTGGGCGCGGCCCTGGGCAGCCTGGCCGGCAGTCTGATCCATTTTTTTCTGCCCGAGGCCCAGACGAGCGCCTATACCCTGGTGGGCATGGGCGCCTTCCTGGCCGCCGTCACCCACGCCCCGCTCACCGCGGTGGTGATGGTGAGCGAGATGAGCTTCGGCTTCACCCTGGTGCCGGCCCTGGCCCTGGGCTGCCTGAGCGGCTACTACGTCTCCATGGTGCTGCACGGGGGCTCGGTCTACGCCCACTCCAAGCCCGCCACCCACCCCACCGAACATCTGGAGATCGAGGAGATTGTCAGGTGAGCGTCCAGCTTGTTGATTGATTACAAGACTTGACCCCAAAGGTGCTGCAAAGGTGCTGTCAACTTAAAACAGGAGGAGAAACAGATGGAAAACAGAAAATGTAAGTTCTCGATAATGATCGCATCGGCCCTGGCTTTTCTAATTGCCGGATGGCTGCCGGCTGTTGCCGGGGCCGCCGGGGCTTCTCAACTTGTTGTGGATGCCGGATGGCTGTCGGCACATAGCGGCAAGGTGGTGGTCGTGGACGTGAGGGACAGCAAGGATTATCTCA
>JAJYJA010000034.1 GCA_021789795.1 Deltaproteobacteria bacterium
GGGCTGGGTGCATTTCAAGCGCGGTTCCTACGACCTGGCCAAGACCCAGTTTGCCCAGGCCCTGAAGAAGCTGGGAGACAACCCGACGGTGCACTATCATCTGGGGATGACGCTGGCCAAGCTGGGGGACAAGGCCGGGGCCGCGCAGGAGCTTAAGCAGGCGATCGACTTGGGGGGCAAGGATAAGTTCCCGGAACTGGAGGCGGCTAAGAACCTGCTCGCCCAGCTTGGCAAGCCGTAAGCCGCCCGGCAGCCGGCGGGGCTACTGGAGCGGCGGCCTGCCGCGTCGGCGCCGGCGGGCCAGGAGCAGGGAGAGCCCCGACCCCAGGCTGAGCAGGGTGGCGGGTTCCGGCACCGGCAGGTTGCCGCAGTGGCCGTCGTCTTCGTGGTCGAAGAAGGCGGATCTGATCTCCAGGTTGGAGTCGTAGTGGATGATGTGGCTGCCATCCCAGCCATCGTAAGCGGCGTCGTTATCCCACAGGTAGCGCACCGTCACCTGGGCGGCGCTGGCGAGCGACAGGCAGAAGTAGCCGTAAAAGGGGGAGGTGTCGCTGCCGGTGATGCCTGAATTGTTGCCGTCCTGGTCGTCGAGCGGCGAGCCGTTGCCGCCGAAGTCGGGGTCGGTGCCGGGGGCGTTTTCGTAGTTGATCCTAAACGAGTAGGCCAGGGGCACCCGCTTGTCCTGGCCGGGGGCGGTCCACTCGAAGTTCTCGACGTTCAGCCCGATCCGCCAGTCGCCTGCCGTCAGGGGTGCCGAGTACTCGATCCAGGTCGGGTTCAAGGGGTTGTGCGAGTCCCAGAAGGTAACCGAATAGGCGTTGGTGGGCACCGACTGGCCGTCCTGGGTTGTTTTGGTGCCGCCGACAATCGGCGAGGCGTATATGCCTCCCGTCTGGCTCACCCAGTACCAGTAGCTCGAGATGTTCGAGTAGGAGGTGCCGTAGTCGAGGACGTCGATCTTGCCGTCGTCGCTGGAGTACGAGTCGGCGAGGGCTGGATGGGGGGTAAACATGCAGGGAAAGACCAGCAGGGGCAGCAGCAGGCGCGGACGGCTCATGGTGGGTGGTTCTCCATTTCTAGTTGGACGCGGGGTATTGTCTAGGCATCCTTTGCCTGGTTGGTTTTTGCCAATATCCAGGCAATAATTTCCGCTAACCTAACACGGAGCTGTTGGATTGGCAACTTTTTTTACGCCTTTAGTCTGGCGGTCAATTATTGTTTGACATCCTCGGCCCGGACTTATTTAATAATTCTGGTGACGACTCGGGAGAGCGGGGCGGCCTGGGCCGCAGGCTTAAGCCTGTGGCCAGTTGCTCAAGGTGATTTAGACGCCTGGCGGGCCCGGATGGCGGAGCGAGGCAAGGAGGCTGGAGGGCGGAGATGGACATGAGGCATGAACCAGGGCTTGAGTTTGATTTCGACACCGGGGAGGAGGGGCGGACGGAGGGGCTTGCGGGCCGGGAGACGGAGCTTCAGAAGATCATCCGGCAAGGGTTTCGCGCCCCGGTCGAGTTGTCCCGGAAGATGCGCCTGGTAATCGACGGGGTTTCCTATGCCGTATTCAACCTGAGCGGCAACGGCATCGGCATCTACCTGAACGAGCCGGGTGGGTTCGCTTTAAAGACCAAGCTCTCCGGGATGCGGTTCGCCATTGACGGGCAGACCTTTTCGGTGGAGGGGGTGGTGGTGCATCGCGCCAGCGACGGGGCCCAGGACCTGTGCGGGATCGAGATCACCGCCATGAGCCCCGAATGTCAAGAGGCCATCCTGGCCTATCTCAAGAAGAGCCGCAGCTCTCTCTTTTCCTGACCGCCACGTGTCCTTATGCCCGAGCAACCTAAACAGCGCGACATCCTGGCCGACATTTTGGCCGATTCCCATCATGGCGCCATTCGGGGCCTGGAGGAGTTGGGTCAGTTGATCCGGCCCCCGGAGGCGTCTCGTCCCCTGACCAAGAAGGCGGCCACCGCCGCCTCGCCGCCGACCAGGGGCCGGCGCGGGCCGCGCCACAAGACCACCCACTACCTGGCTACCGAGGTATTCGAGACCCTGGGCGACGCCAAGGAGGGGGTGAAGGAGCTCTTGCCCGCCGAGGCCCGTTTCATGGCCACCAAGTCACGCATCGTGGAAAGCGCGGTGGCCATGGTGCTCAAGGATTTCGAGGCCAAGGGCAAGGATAGCGCCTTGATTCAGGAGCTGTTGAAGGAAGAGGGCCTGAAGAAGTGAATCGGCCTGGGCCTGGGCCCAAGGCCTCCTGACCCGCTGCCTTTAGGGGCCGTGCAGAAACAACCAGGACAATTCCCCCCGACTCTTACGGCGTGTTGCCGTCGCCATGAGGTTTATGCTCCGGTTGTTTTCACTCGCCGGCTTATCTAGGTAGTTTAAGAAGCGTATGGCAATCGCAGGCTGGAGCCGCCATCTATGATTATCACCTGTCCCCAATGCAAGAAGCAGCACCACATTGATGAAAAGGCCATTCCCGCCAACGTTAAGAAGGCGAGATGCAAATCCTGCGGTGCCAGTTTTCTACTGGCCGGACCGGCGCCGGAGAGCGCGGTCGAGCAGCCGGTGGCGTCCGTAAAGGACGGCGGCCCGCGCCGGATCAGCGTCTCGTTGAGCAAGGGGGGGGTGGGCAAGACCACCACGGCGGTGAATTTGGCGGTGGGGTTGGCGCTGGCCGGGTTCAAGGTGCTACTGGTGGATACCGACACCCAGGGCCAGTCCAGTTACATGCTGGGGGTGACCCCTAAGGCGGGTCTAACCGAGCTGGTCATGGGGGAACTACGCCCGGAAGAGGCCATGATCCAGGTCCGGGATCGTCTCTGGCTCCTGGCCGGGGGTAAGTCCCTGGCCGGGGTCAAGCGCCTGATCGGGCGCAAGGACTTTGGCGGCGAGTTGACCTTGGCCGAGAGCCTGACTGGACTGGACGCGGTCTTTGACTACGTGGTGGTCGATACCTCCCCCGGCTGGGACCCCCTGACGGTCAACATCCTCTTCTATGTCAGCGAGATCCTGACCCCGGTCTCGCTGGAGGTGATGTCGATCCAGGGGCTGATGGAGTTCTTGAAGAGTATCGCCTCGATCCAGAAGTATCGCCCGCAAGTGGCCTTGAAGTACATCCTGCCCACCTTCCTGGATATGCGGGTCAAGAAGTCGGTGGGCATCCTGGAGCGGCTTCAGGAGCTTTACGGCAACAACGTCTGCGCCCCTATCCGTTACAACGTCCGGCTGTCCGAGGCCCCTGCTTACGGCCAGAGCATCTACGAGTTCGCCCCCGGTTCCCCCGGCGCCAGTGACTATCGCGAGCTGGTGCGCAAGGTCGCTGGCAATCCCAAGCTTTTCCGGTAGTATCTCCGTGTCTTGGCCCATGGCACTTCTGGTCGGTGGTGAACGCGGTTGATTTGCGTCCGCTGTAACACCAGCAACGACAGCGCCCGGCGGCATTGCGAAAAATGCGGTGCTCCCTTGCAGTTGCAGCGGCGCGGCGACCGTTTCCGCTCCCGGCAGATCGCGGTGGCCGGGATTTTGTTTTTGCTGTGGGCTGCCGCCTTTATGACGGTGTTTAGGGAGGCGATTTTCCCCCAGGCCATCGCCGAGCGGCAGCTGTCGCCCGCCGAGCGGCAGGCGCGGGAGGATGAGCTGGCCGCCAAGCGGGAGGCGATGCGGGTGCAACTGGCCGAAATGCTGAAGCAGAAGGCCAAGCGGGACGCCAACGCCGGCGAGAACCACGCCGCCTCGGCCCAAGAAGCACCTCCCGCGCCGTCCGCGTCCACAAAGGCGAAGTCCGTGGCCACCTTGAACGCTGGCTGGGTGACGATTGCCGACCCCTGGGGTCATCTGGTCACCAGGGTGCGGAGCGCGGTCACGGTGGGCGGTTGGCTCGCCCTGCCGGCCCGGGCGTTGGTCGCTGGCTACCGATGGACGCTGGTTCGTGACGATGGCCGGCAGGCGGAGATCGTGGCCGGACGCTGGGACGAGGGCCAGGATGTCGGGCTCTGGCGAACCCCGCCGCCCGCCGGCGGCGGCGACGGTCTCTCCCTGGCCGCCTTCCGGGGCGATGTCCCCTTAGGTTGGATGAGCCTGGAGTCGGAGCGCGAGGTGACCGGGGTGCGGCTGGAGCCGGGCCAGCGGCAGGGTGATTTCGTGGTCTGCGCCATCCCCAAGGGCTTAAAGGAGGTGGGGGTGTTCGTCCAGGGTAAGGCCATCGTCGGCTTCACCTTCGGGACCTGGCGGGAGGGGGCCTACCTGTGGACCGGGCCGGCGGAGGCGGAGCTGACCACCGATACCGATCCCCACGACTTTTACGGCCGCACCTTCGCAGGCGGCCGGGAGGAGAAGATCGGTCTCGCCCTGTCCATGCGGGGGAAATCCCCGGATGCCGAGGTGTTTGCTGTCCTGGCCGAGGCCTTCTCCCTGCCGCCGAAACTATCCCCCGCCGACACCCCGGGATACCTGCGGTCCGAGGGGGCGGTGGCCCTGCTGCGCAAGTTGTGCGGCAAGTTGATCCGTGGCGGCCAGGGCCCCCAGGTGGTTGCCGCCTTGAGCGATCAGGTGCTGCTTGAGATCGGCGACATCTCCCTGCTCCTGGATATGATCCCCGCCATCACCGCCAGCCAGGGCTTCGAGGCCGCCACCAAGAAGATCGAGACCGTGGGCCGGGAGCTGGTGGAGCGGGGGGGGGTGGATGTGCCGGCGGTCAACGAGTTGCATCTGCGGTTGTACCGGGAGTGGCTGCAGTCGCTCTTGACCGTGAAGTCGCTCGATGAGGCGGCCGATGTCCTGGACCGGGGTAAGGCCTTCTACCCCAACGACCCCTATCTGCACCTGATGGCGGTGGAGCTGGCCCTGCTGAACAACAACTGGCGGGAGGCGGGGCGGCTCTTGGCCATGATGAGCTACCCGCCGGAGTTGCAGGATCGGGCCGAGCTGCTGGCCAGGAAGATCGCCGAGATGAAGGGCGACGCGGGCCGGATCGTGATCCGTTTTCCCCCCGGCAGCAGCCTGATCCCGGTGTCGGCGGCCTTAAACCAGGCGGTCAACCAGAAGTTCATGGTCGATACCGGGGCCTCGATGGTGTCGATTCCCTCGGCGACCGCCGAGGCCTTGAATTTGAAGGTGGTGCGGGGGGATCACTGGGATCAGCACCAGGTGTCCACTGCCGGTGGGGTGGTCGCCGCCCCCGAGGTGCTGATCGATACCCTGGAGGTCGAGGGCTGGGTGGAGCACAACGTCCGGGCCCTGGTGATGGATATCCCCGATCAGCCGGGGGTGGGGCTCTTGGGCTTGAATTACCTGGGGCGGTTCAAGATGGATTTGAATACCGGGGAGGGCAAGCTGACCCTGCGGCCCAAATGATCGGGCCGCAGCAGGGGTGCGGAAATAGCTTGGACAATTTCCCCACAACTCTTAAGGCTCGCCGGCTTAGCCGTGGGTGGGCGGGGTCTTCTTGGCGCTGGCCGCGAGTTTGCCCTTGATCAGCCAGGCCAGCCAGGTGGCCTGTTTTTCGGAAAAGTTGGGGCGTTGCTGGTCAACAAAGACCTTTAGCCGGTCAACCGAGGGGAAGGTGACGGAGTAGAAGCCCTTGGTATAGGCCCCATGCCCGAGTAGCGAGATCTTGCCCGAGCCCTCCACCCCCACCATCAGGTCGTGGTTCTTGTAGGTGACCGCGTCTTGGGAGACGGAGACCGTACCGTAGCGTTCGTGCATCACGTAGCGGTAGGCAAGCCAGCCGCCTCCGGCCAGCAGCACCAGGAGGCAGATGCTGGCCAGCCGGGCGGCCCGGCCATAGACCTGGGGGTTGACCAGGTCCCGGTAGGAAAAGGGGATCAAGCGCTTGATCGCCGCCGAGATGTCCGGTTCCCTGGCCAGCATCGGCCTGACCACCATGCCGGTATAGGTCTCGATGTCGGTGATGGCCGCGTCGTCGGAGGGATCGACCATGGCCACGTTGAGGACGTTTTTTTGTTCCTGGCGCAGGGGCAGGACGGTGTATTTCCGGCACAGGTAGCGGGGCAGGAGATCGACGACCTCGGTAGAGAACTCCTGATCGACGTTGATGATGTCAAGCCCCATCTGCTGCGACAGCACCTTGAGCAACTGGTCGGCACTGATCACCCCCATCTTGAGCAGGATGTATCCCAGCCGGCGGTTGCCGCCCACCTGGATGCGTAGCGCCTGGTCGATCTGCTCCTCGCTGGCCAGGTTGTGTTCCTTTAGGATGTCGCCCAGTCGCTTGCCCATGCTTCGTTCCCCCCTTCGCATCGTACTCCCCCCCCCCCTCTGACTGTTAGGAGCCGTCACCAAAGAGCTTCCACAATTGTATCCCCTCCCGTTACGGCTCCTTATGCCGTTTTTGCTGTGAAAAATGAAGAGGTTATTTTGTGATCAAGGCTTAGGAGCCCTACTTTTTTCAAGTATAGAGCAGGTTGGAAAAAATTTGCAAGCAAATGTTCAGCCGTCCTGGCCTTCGGTTGTTTGCCAGAGGGCCCGTTTTTGTCCCGGCGGCAGGCGTTTGATCCGCCACTCGCGGCGGCTGGCGGCGGCGCGGGAGGCGGCCGGTTCGGAAAAAACCAGCCTGACCGGGCGTCGGGCACGGGTGTAGCGCGCCCCGGTCTTGCCGGTGTTGTGGGCCGTAGTCCGGCGGCCCAGGTCGGTGGTGATGCCGGTATAGAGCGACCCGTCCCGGCAGGAGAGCATATATACCTGCCAGTTGCCTGGTATAATTGGCAGATGTTGTTGATCGCAGACCTGGGGGAGCTGGAGCGGGTCACAGAGCCTTAGGCGGTCGCTGGCCGTGATTGCGGGCCAGTTTAGCTCGGCGGGCAGGTCGCCGGTCAGCCAGAGGGTGGAGAGATGCAGGTGGGGCGGCGGCGAGCCGGCCCGGCCCTGGGCCAGACGTCCGACCGGCTCGCCGGCGACCAGTCGACGGCCAATCTTGATCTCCGGGCCGGGCGTCAGATGGGCGGAGATCGAGACCAGCCGCGCCCCGTCGTCGCGAAAGAGTTCATGGACGACCAGCACCGAGCGGCCCAGGAAGTCGTCGAATACCCCGGCCACCACCCCCGGCAGGGCCACGGGGGCCAGGGCGTCCACCGGCAGGGGCTTAACCTCGCCCTGGACGGTGAGATAGTCCCGCAAGTCCAAGCCCTCGTGCGGGCTGGTCCGCGGGCCGGGCCGCCACCAGGCCTGGGTCTCGGCAAAGGCCATGCCTGGCCTAAGGTGGAAACGGTAAAAACCGTCCTCCGGCAGGCGGTTGCGGCGGGCCAGGGTCTCCAGGAGGCAGGCGGGGCTTCGTTCAGTCGAGCCGCAGGCCATCGGTGACGCTGCTCCAGGTGTTGTTCAACTCCTGGTCGAAGCTGACGACGAAGCCGGCCACGTTCACCTCGCAGAAGGGGCGGTGGAACTCTTGGATAATCCCCCAGGCCGGGGATTCGAGGGCGGCTGACAGGGGAAGCTGCTGGCCTGGGCAGTGCCCGCAGCCGTGGAGATGGGCGAAGACCTCCGCCAGGTGCACCAGGGCCACGGCTAGTTGGTTGGTGTTGGCCTGGGCGGGTTGATGGTGGCAGCGGAGCACGTCGAGATAGGCCTCGGGCAGGCCGATGCCCTCCCCGAGCATCGCCCCCGCCTGGGCGTGATCGACCCCCGCGTAGTCGGTTTCCGCCTGGCAGAGGTCGGCGCAGAGTTCGGAGTCGGGAGCCGTCAGCTGCGGGTACAGGTTGGGCTCGATGGCGTCCAGGGCCAGGATGCCGATGTCGTGCAACAGGCCGGCCAGGTAGATGTCGGTGGTCAGGGAGAGGCGGATCACGTCCCGAAGGAGGGCGGAGATCCGGGCCACGATCACCGAGTGCCGCCAGAAGGCGCGGGCCAGGGGGGCCAGGCCGTGGAAGGGCTTGCGGCTGGGATGCCGGTTTACCGCCTCTAACAGTATCTCCTGGATCTGTTTGATCCCCACCGTGATCATGGCGTGGGGCACGGTGCCCACCGGCAGGCTGCGGCGGTAGAAGGAGGAGTTGCCCACCTGCATCACCTTCCAGGCGAGGGCCGGGTCTAGTTGCACCAGGTCGGCCAAGCGAAGGGTGTTCTCGCACTCCCCGCGCAGCAGGGGGGCGATGCGGCTGGCCACCTCCGGGTTGCAGGGTAGCTCGCCAACCGAGGCGATCCGCCGGGGCAGGGATTTGAGCGACCCCTTGCCCTTCTTTTCCGGACGGGGGGGCAGGTCGGACGGGGCGGCGGCGGGGCCGGGATCGGCGGCGGCTGGTGTCCCTTGGGGGGGCGGGACGATGGCCTCGGGCGGGCCGGGGGCCGGGGGCGGTATCTCCTGGCCGCTGCTCACCATCCGTTGATTGGCAAGGATCAGGCGGGCGACCAGGATCTCGCAGAAGCGCTTGTAGAATTTGAGCTGCAGAAAGAGGTTTGAGGAGTTGATGATCTCCGGTTCCACCATCAGCAGGAAGGACTCTCCCCGGCTGATCACCCCGGCGGTGCGCTTGACGTCCATGACCAGCGACATCTCCCCGAAGCAGGCCCCGGAGCGCAGGGTGGTCAGCTCCAGGGAGCGGCCGTCCTCCTCCCTGGTCTTGAACACCGAGACCTCGCCCTTGACCAGGATGTAGAACACCCGTTCCCGGGTGTTCTCGCGGATGATCAGGGTGCCGTCCGGGGTCTTTAGCCACTTGGCGACCTGGAGGAATTGCCGCAGTTCGTGGTCGTCGAAGTTGTCGAAGAATTCGATTCGCTTCAGGAAGGCTATCTGCTGCTCGATCTCAAGTCCCATCCGGCCTGTCCCTTGCCGTCGCCTCGCCGTTACCTCTTTTTTCGGCGTTTGACTGCCGGCATCTTGCTGGTTACTTGCCTATGCAAAATTCTCCAAATATCCTGTCTAGCATCTCGTCGGGGGTGGTGTGGCCGACGATGTCGCCTAAGTGATCCAGGGCGGTCTGGGTCTCGATGGCCAGCAACTCCGGGGCCAGGGGTAAGGACTGAAGCCCGGTCTTAAGCCGTTGACAGGCCTCCCGCGCCAGGGTAAGCGCCGCCCGGTGGCGGGCGTTCGGCGCCACGGTGAGGCCGGGGTCCCAGCCGGAACCGAGCCCCCCGGCGATCAGGGTGAAGATTGCCTCCTCAAGTTCCGCAAGGCCCTCGCCCTTGCGGGCGGAGATGGGGATGACCCGCTGGCCGGCGAGCCGGGCGCGCAGGGTCTCGATCTCCGCTGGCCGGCAGAGGTCGCACTTGTTGGCCACCACCAGCAGGGGTTTGTTCGCCGCCATCTGCAGCAGGGCCAGGTCTTCCGCCGTCAGCGGCGCAGAGGCGTCCACCAGCAGCAGCGCCACCTCCGCCCGGCTCAAGGTCTGTTTGGCGCGTTGGACGCCTAGGTCCTCGACCGGGTCATGGGCGTCGCGGATGCCGGCGGTGTCGATTAGGCGCAAGGCAAGGCCGTGGATGGCGATGGCCTCCTCGATGGTGTCACGGGTGGTGCCGGCCAGGGGGGTGACGATGGCCCGCTCCTCGCGCAGCAGGGCGTTAAGCAGGCTGGACTTGCCGACGTTGGGCCGACCGATGATGGCGGCGGCGATCCCGTCTCGGGCTATCTTACCATGGTCGGCGGCGGAGATCAAACCCTTGAGCGCCGGGATAATCTCGGTCGTCAGGGTGGCGAGGAGCCGGGGGGGATCGAGGATCTCCGGCTCCTCCTCGGGGAAGTCGATGGCCACCTCCAGCACCGCCCGCAGCCGGAGCAGGGCCTCGCTGATTTGGGCGATGCGGGCGCTTAGGCCGCCTTCTAGTTGCCGGACCGCCAGGCCAAGTCCCTCGGGGGAGCGGGCGGTAAGCAGGTCGAGTACCGCCTCGGCCTGGCTGAGGTCGATCCGGCCGTTCAAGAAGGCCCGCTTGGTGAACTCGCCGGGCCCGGCCAGTCGGGCCCCGGCCTCCTGTGCCAGGACCAGCACCTCTTGCAGGAGCAGGAAGTTGCCGTGGCAGTGAATCTCCACCACCTCCTCCCGGGTATAGGTATGGGGGGCGGCCATGTGCACCGCCAGCACCTCGTCGAGCACCTGGCCGGAGTCGGGGCGCCGGATCCGGCCGAGATACAGGCGGTGGCTTTGCAGCTTGGGAACCGGGTGCTGGGGGGAAAAGAGCCGGTTGAGGATGGCCGGGGCCTCGGGGCCGCTGATGCGAATCACCCCAATGCCGCCGGGGCCGGGCGGGGTGGCGATGGCGGCGATGGTGGAGGAGAGAGGTTCGTTCATCCGCGCCTGCTGGACAAGGGGCCGTTGGGCTGGAGAGGTCTCAGGGAGAATCGGAGGGTGGGGCGGCCCCCTCGGTGGCGCCGGGGCCGGGCGCGGGCCGTCGCCGGCCCCGGGTGGTGCCGGGGAGATAGATCCTGATCCGTTTGAACAGCCCTTCGCCGATACTGACGCTGCGGATGTCGGGATCGTCCTTGAGTGCCAAGTGGACGATCCGGCGATCGGCGGGATTCAGCGCCCCCAGGGTCTGGCTGGTGCCGGTAGACTTTACCTGCCGGGCCAGGTCGAGGGCCAGCTCCCGCAGCTCCTGCTGCCGCTGCTCCCGGTAGTTGCCGGCGTCAAGCGACAGGTCGAGCCGTCCGGGGAGGCGCTGGGCCACGATCTTGCGCAGCAGGTACTGGAGGGCGTCCAGCACGTTTCCCTCCCGGCCCACCAGCTCCTCGAGGTGGGCGCCGGGGTGGATGCGCACCCGCAGTTGGTCCCCGGACAGGGAGGCCTCAACCTCAAGCTCGAAGCCCATCTTGGCGAGCAGGGTCTGGGTCAGGCCCCGGATGGCCTCGATGTCCTCCGGGGTGGGCGGCGGCCCCGGCTCCGGGCGGCCGGACGGCGGGGTGGGGTGGCGTCTGGCCGTGGTCAGGGGCGCCCCCTTGCCGGGCCGTTTGCCCTTGGATCGGGTCGGGGCGTCTGGCTCGGGACTGGCCGGGGCGGGTGCTTGGCTCAGGGGGGGCTCCGGGACCAGGGGGGCGGCGGCCTTGCGGCGAGCGCGGATTACCGCCTTTTTCCTGCCCAGACCGAAGATGCCCGCCGAGCCGGCGGAGACGATCTCGATCTCCAGCTCGGCGCGGTTCGCCTGGAGGTCGCCGCAGGCCTTGGCAACGGCCTCGTCTATGTCTTTGCCCTGATATTCCATATGGTTATGGCTCATATATTCTTCACGGGCCTCCGTCATCGGTTTAGGGCTCGACGGAGCGGTTGATCAGATACTGCTGGCCGATTGAGAGCAGGTTGTTGACAAACCAGTACAGAACCAGGCCGGAGGCGAAGTTCAGGAACATGAAGGTGAAGATGACCGGCAGAAACATCATCACCTTGGCCTGGGTCGGGTCGCCCGAGGTGGGCGACATCTTCTGCTGGAGAAACATGCTGGCCCCCATCAGCAGGGTGAGCACGGGGATGCCGTTAAGTCCGGGGATGTGGAGGCCGATCCCCAGCCGGTCCGGGGCCGAGAGGTCGGTGATCCACAGCATGAAGGGGGCGTGCCGCAGCTCCACGGTTTGCAGGAGCACCTTGTAGAGGGAGAAGAACACCGGGATCTGCAGGATCATCGGCAGACAGCCGCCCAGGGGGTTGATCTTGTAGGTCTTGTAGAGGGTCATGATCTCCTGGTTCAACTGCTCGGGCTGATCCTTGTACTTTTCGCGCAGCTTGGCCATCTTGGGCTGAATCTTCTGCATGGTCTTCATCGACTTCATCCCCTTGTGGGAGATGGGCCAGAACAGGAGCTTGAACAGGACGGTGACCAGGATGATGGCTACCCCGTAGTTGTGGGTGTAGCGGTGCAGGAAGTTGAGCAGGAACAGGGTGGGCTTGGCCAAGGCGTCAAACCAGCCGAAGTTGACGATTTTGTCGAGATCGGAGCCGGTTTTTTGCAGGATGGAGAGCTTCTTGGGGCCAACAAACAGGGTATAATTGTAGGTCTTCTCTCCGCCCGCCGGGATGACCTCCTGGGGGCCGCCCAGGATGGAGGTGACCTGCTCGTCCTTGCCGGCCAGCGAGAGCTGGAGGTTTGCCGACCCTGGGTCATGGGGCACGATGGCGCTCAGGAAATAGCTGTCCTCGTAGGCGGCCCAGGTCACCGCCCCGGTGATGGTCTTGGGGCCGTCCTTGCGTAAGGATTCGGGCTGAACCTCTTCCAGTTTGGCGCCGTCGAGCAAGGCCGCCGGCCCGGAGAAGATGGCCCGTTTGCCTTGCAATTCCGGAGAGAAGGGGGCGTAGGTGCTGGCGATCAGCGGGGCGCCGCGCAGGGCCTGGGGGGTGCTGTTTTGGACGGTGATCGCCAGCTCCATCCGGTAGGAGTCGTCGGAGAAGGTCAGCTTCTTGGTCACGCTCAGCCCCGGCTGGGGGGTGGCGACCATCACCAGGCTGGCCTGGCCGCCGGGGGTGGTGACGATCTGGTCTTGGGCGGCGGTGTAGAGCAGGGGGCGGGTGGGCATGGCGTTGCCCCAGAAGAAATCAAGCGGCATCCGTCCGGGGTCGTGGGCCAGGATCAGTTCCTTGGGGGGGGAGTCCTTGGCGATGCTCTCCCGGTAGTCCTTGAGCCTGAAGCTGGTGAAGGCCCCGCCGTTTTCGGAGACCACCGCCCGGTAGAGGCGGGTGGTTACCGGGATGTCCTTGCCGTTTAAGGGGGGCGGGGAGGCGGGATTGGCCTGATCGGCCACCGCCTCCGTCGCCGCCGGCTGGGCCTCGGGGGCGGCGGGTTTGCCGGGGGAGGGGGTCGTGTTGGTGGCCATCCCCGCCGGTGATTCCGGTGGCGGCGGGGCGAAAAAGTGCTGATAGCCCAGCAGAATGAGCAGCGAGAGGATAACGGCGATAAAGGCCCTTTGGGTTTCCATGAGGATGTCTTTCCTGGTTGATTCCGGGCGGAGAGGCGAGCGCGGCGGCTAAGGCGCGGCTATTTCACCACCGGGTCGAAGCCGCCGGGATGGAAGGGATGGCAGCGCATGACCCGGCGCAGGGCCAGCCACGCTCCCCTGGCCAGGCCGTGGGCGGTTATGGCGTCGATGGCGTACTGCGAGCAGGTGGGGTGGAACCGGCAGCTAGGCGGAAGCAGTGGGGAGACTAGTCGCTGATAGGTGCGCAGCAGCCGGATGGCCAGCCGTTGTCCGGCCGGGGCCGCCGGGGTGTCGGTCCGCGGGCCGCTCATGACTGGCGGGCGGGGCAGAAAACCCGAACCGTCGCCTTCCCGTCCAACCGCAGCGGGGCTTGGGCAGCATGGCGGGGCGATTTTGCTCGTTTTGCATGCCGGTCGGCCAGGTTGCTTAGCCATCGGCGATCTTTTTGCGAGTCGTCGGTCATGATTGGGCGCCGGGGGTCGGAAACAGCCCGGTGATCCGGTGAAAGGCGGCCTCAATGTCGGCCAGACCCTGGGGCTGGAAGCGCTGGTTGGTGGCCACCACCAGATCAACCCCCTGGGCCGAGGCCCGTTTGGCCACCAGGGAGGGCAACCCCCTGTGCAGTCGGTAAAACTCCCGCAGCAGTCGTTTGATCCTGTTCCGCCTGACCGCCGAACGCTGTCCGCCCACGCTGATCCCCAGGCGGTCGCCGTCCTGGCCGTTGTCGCGGAAGATGAGGGTGAATCCCCCGGCCTTGTCCCCGGCCCGTCGGCCCTGCCGGTAAACCTGCTGGTACTGCCAGGACTTGGTGAGCAGGGCCGCCTTGGGCAGGGAAAGGCTCATCCGCCTTGCGCCGCCGGATCCGGTCAGACCGCCAGACGATGCCGGCCCTTGGCCCGGCGGCGGTTGATGACCGCCCGGCCGTTCTTGGTGCTCATCCGCACCCGGAAGCCGTGGGTGCGATGGCGGCTGGTGTTGCTGGGTTGGAAGGTTCGCTTGCTCATGGGTGATTCCTTTTAGTTGCGGCCGGCGGGCGGCGGCGTTTCTCGGTAGTGTCGCGGGATACGCGGCAAAATAAAACCGCAATCATAACCATATTCCGCCGGACGTGTCAAATGTTTTCAACTGCCGGGGGCCTTGCTGGCCGCTCTGGCAAGGCGTCTTTAGAAGTCGATCAGTTCCACCTCGAAGATCAGGGTGGCGTTGGGGGGGATGACCCCGCCCGCCCCCCGGACGCCGTAGGCCAGGTCGGGGGGGATGATGAGCGTCCGTTGTTCGCCCCGCCGCATCCCCAGGAAGGCCTCGTCCCAGCCCCGGATGACCCGGCCCCGGCCCACCGGGAAGCGGAATGGGGTTCCGCGATCCCGCGAGGAGTCGAATTTGGCCCCCTCGAGCAGGGTGCCGGTGTAGTGGACGGTGAGCGTGTCGCCCGGCCTGGGGGTGGCCTCGCCCTCGCCCTCTTTGGTAAGTAGGTATTTGAGCCCGCTGGGGGTGGTGATCGCCTGGGGCCAGTTCTGTTCGATGATGGCCCGCTGGCCCTCGCTGGCCGCCCGCTCCTGGGCCTGGAGCCGATCCTGGTGGCCAGCGAGCAGGGAGTCGAAGGCCGCTTGGTCGTTCTGGAAGGCCTTGGCCGGTTCGCCCACCCGCAGGATGGTCAGGGAGTCGATCCGGTCGCCCTGGACGATGGCGTTCACCACCTCCTGGCCGCTCACCACCTGGCCGAACACCGTGTGCTTACCGTCCAGCCAGGGGGTGGCGACATGGGTGATGAAGAACTGGCTGCCGTTGGTGCCGGGCCCGGCGTTGGCCATCGACAGCACCCCGGGGCGGGCGTGTCGGAGCGAGGGGTCGAATTCGTCCGGGAAGTCGTAGCCGGGGCCACCCCTGCCGTTGCCCTGGGGATCGCCGCCCTGGATCATGAAGTCGGGGATCACCCGGTGGAAGGCGAGCCCGTCGTAGAAGCGGACTCCCGTGCCCCGGTTCGATCGCTTGGCGCCCTCGGCCAGGCCCACGAAGTTGGCCACCGTCAGGGGGGTCTTCTCGAATTCCAGGCGGGCGACGATTTCGCCCCTGGTGGTCAGGAACTGGGCGTAGAGTCCTTCGGCCAGGGAGGCGGCCGCGGGGGCGGGGGTGGACATGGATGACTCCTCTGGTGATCGGTTCCTTGTTTTAGGAGCCGGGCAGCAATGGCTCCTTATGCCGTCGCCGTGCGACTGGTGGTTTTAGATGGTTGCTGCGCGGACGGCTGATGTCGGATGGAGCAGGCCCGGCTGGAGGCCCTGAAAAGCCTCGCGACTATAAGCCAGGCCGGGCGGGGTGTCAAGAGCGCAAAAGATGCCAAGAGGCCGTTTTCCCCCGGCCCGCGCCTCCAAATGGCAGGCGCGGGCCGGGGGAGGCTAGTGGCGCTCAGATGGCCGTCTCGCCCCGTTCGCCGGTGCGGATCCGCAGCACCTCCTCGACCGGCAGCACGAAGATCTTGCCGTCGCCGATCTTGCCGCTGTTGGCGGCCTGACGGATGCAGTCCGCCACCGGCTCGGCGTCCGCGGAGCTGACGACCAGCTCGATCTTGATCTTGGGGATGAAATCCACCACGTACTCGGCGCCGCGGTAGATCTCGGTGTGCCCCTTCTGCCGTCCGTGGCCCTTGACCTCGCTGATGGTCATGCCGTTGATGCCCCGGGCGTTTAAGGCGTCTTTTACCGCCTCCAGGGCGGAAGGCTTGATTATGGCTTCGATTTTCTTCATGTTTTTTCTCCGGTACTGGTCAGTGGTCGAGAGGGGGTGCGCTGGTCGCCGATTACGAGGTGTAACCGACCTCGCTGTGCTGGGTCAGGTCGAGGCCCTGGATCTCGTCCTCGCTCTCCAGGCGCAGGCCGCCGGTCACCGCCCCCACCACCTTGAGGATGACGGTGGTCAGGATCAGGGAGTAGAGGATCGAGGCCCCGGCCCCGAGGGCTTGAATCAGAAACTGGTGGGGGTTGCCGAAGAACAGGCCGTTGGCCCCCGCCGGGTTGACGGCCAGGGAGGCGAACAGGCCGGTGGCTAGAGCCCCCCAGAGGCCGCCCACCCCGTGTACCCCCACCACGTCTAAGGCGTCGTCGTAGCCCAGCTTGCCCTTGGCCAGTACCGCCAGATAACACAGACCCCCGGCGACCAGGCCGATGATCACCGCCGAGATGGGGCCGACGAAGCCCGCCGCCGGGGTGATGGCCACCAGCCCGGCCAGGGCCCCGGACACCGCGCCCAGGGTGGTGGGCTTACCCTGGATCAGCCACTCCACCGCCAGCCAGGAAAGCACCGCCGCCCCGGTGGCCACCTGGGTGGTGAAGAAGGCGAGCGCCGCCGTCTCGCCGGCGGCCAGGGAGGAGCCGGCGTTGAATCCGAACCAGCCGAACCACAATAGCCCGGCCCCCAGGATGGTCATGGGCAGGTTGTGGGGGTGGAACGACTCCCGGCCCCAGCCCTTCCGCTTGCCTAGCATGATGGCGGCCACCAGGGCGGCGATGCCGGAGTTGATGTGGATGACGGTGCCGCCGGCAAAATCCAGCGCCCCCAGCTTGCCCAGCCAGCCGCCGCCCCATACCCAGTGGCAGATCGGCAGATAGACCAGGGTGCTCCACAGGGTGATGAACAGCAGGTAGGCGCTGAACTTCATCCGCTCGGCGATGGCCCCGGAGATCAGGGCCGGGGTGATGATGGCGAACATCAACTGAAAGGCGCAGAACAAGAGGTCGGGGATGGTCTTGGCATAGGGGCCGGGGCTCAGGGTTACCCCGTGCAGGCCGAGCAGGCTTAAGTTGCCAATCAGTCCGTGCACGTCGGGGCCAAAGGCCAGGGAGTAGCCGTACAGCACCCAGATCAGCGACACCACCCCCAGGCAGATCATGCTCTGCATGATGGTGCCCAGGACATTTTTGGAACGTACCAGGCCGCCGTAGAAGAGGGCCAGACCGGGGGTCATCAGCATGACCATCGCGGTTGCGATTAGCATAAAAGCGGTGTCACCAGTGTTCATCGTCTTCTCCAAAATTAGATGGGTCAAGTTTAAAGTGGCAAGGGTGAGCCGCGCCACATCCGTTGGCCGTGAGGATAAGCACATCTGGGGCCAATCGTGAATAAATTAAATTAATATCTTGTAATAGCTTGCTATTTTAATGAAGGTCTGCCTGTGGTTTTGTCGGCAATAGCTTTACATTTTAGTAAATTCGTCATTCTCTTTATTGCATTTATGTTCGATAAGAAATTGCCAAGGCCCGGGGGCGGCGTGGTCAGTTTTTTTTCGCTGGCCGGCCTGGGAACCCTATCCGCCGGGCGGGTTTTTTGTTGTCCGGGCCCGGCCCTCGTGATACGTTGTTGGTAACTATCCAGCTTAGTGCCGCAGAATTGGCATCTGCTGGATAGTTACCGTTGTTGGGGAGCGAGGGCCTTCCGTCCCCGCCCTTGCGCCTTAAAGCGGGCGGAACGCCCGCGCTCCTTAGGTCAGCCAATGCCATGCGACTAATCGTCCAAATCCCCTGTCTTAACGAGGAGC